>JBHJND010000488.1:0-3071 GCA_048497655.1 Caballeronia novacaledonica | reverse complement strand
GGCGCGGGCGCCGTGCTGCCCAGCGCGCCGCTGCCGGTCGCGGCCACGCCGCTGGTCGGGCGGCAGGACGACCTGGAGGCGATCGAGCGGCTGCTCGCCGAGCCGGGCACGCGCCTGCTCACGTTGACCGGCATCGGCGGCATCGGCAAGTCGCGACTGGCGCTGGAGGCCGCGCACCAGATGGTGCAGGCGGGTTCGTGCGCCGCCGTGTGGGTGCCGCTCGCCTCGGTGACCGACGAGGCGATGGTGCTGCCGATGGTCGCCGAACTGCTCGGCGTGCAGACCGACAGCCGCCGCGGCGTCGCCGGATCGATTGCAGCGGCGCTTTCCGCGAGCGGCCCGCTGCTGCTCGTCCTCGACAATGCCGAGCGCCTCACCGGCCTCGCCGCGGTGGTGGTGCAGCTGCTTCAGACCTGCCCCGACCTGAAGATGCTCGTCACCAGCCGACGCCGCCTGTCGATAGAGGCCGAGCACCTGCTGGTGGTGCCGCCGCTGCCGACGCCATCGGAGCAGGAGGCCGATGCGGCAGTGCTGGAGGCACCGGCGGCGCAACTGTTCCTGCAGCGGGCGCGGCAGGCAGATCCGCGTTTCCTGCCGACGGAGGGCCGCGACGTGGCAGCAGTGGCCGGTATCTGCCGCCGGCTCGACGGCGTGCCGCTGGCCATCGAACTGGCCGCCGCGCGCGTGCGACTGCTCGGGCCGGCCGGGCTGCTCGCCCGCCTCGGCAGCAGCCTGGACCTGCCGGCCTCGCGGCTGCTCGACCTGCCCGAACGACAGCGCACCCTGCGCGCCACGCTCGACTGGAGCGTCGGCCAGCTGGCAGCGGCCGACCGCGACCTGCTGGCGCAGCTGAGCACGTTCGTCGGCGGCGCGCCGCTGGAAGCGGTCGAGCAGGTGTGCCGCCACCCCGGCGACATCCTCGAGGGGCTGGCTGCGCTGGCCGACCACAGCCTGCTCGGCGTGGACGCCCACGTTCCGTCCGAGCCGCGCTTCACCCTGCTCGAGCCGGTGCGCGAGTACGCGCGCGAGCTGTTGCGGGCCGCCGGCACGACCGACGACGTCGACCGGCGGCAGATGCAGTGGGCGATGCAGCTCGCCCACGCCGCGCGGGCCGGCCTGCACGGCGTCGAGCAGGACCGCTGGATCGCGCGGCTGGAGCGCGAACTCGGCAACCTGCGCGCCGCCGAGGAGCGCGCCCTCGCGCTGGGCCTCGTCGACCGTCTGGCCGAACTGGCGATCGACCTGGTGATCTGGGGCTTCCGCTTCCAGCGCAATCCGGCGCCAAGGATCGCGTTCTTCGAGCGGGCGCTAGCGGACGCACCGGCGCCGTCGCCGCTGACCCGCGCGAGGCTGCTGTTCATCCTCGGCGGCAGCCACTTCACTGTCGGCGAGTTCGATCGTGCCGAATGCGAGCTGGCCGAAAGCGAGCGGATGCTGCGCGGATTGGCCGACGAGCACTCGGCGGAACTGGCGGTGTGCCTGCTCGCGCGCGGCAGCACCGCGCCCTATCGCGGCAATCCCGAAGAGGCCGCGGAGCTGCTGCGCGAAGCGGCCGAGACGAGCAGGCGCTGCGGCGAGCGGTTCCTCGAAGTGGCAGCCCTCGGCCACCTCGGCATGGTGCTCGCGGCGCTCGGTCGGCTCGACGAGGCGGAAGCCGCGCTCGCTCAGGCGCTGGACAACCCCGAGACCGCGGGCAACGACTGGCTGCGCGCGCACACGCTCGCCTACCGCGGCATCGCCCGGCTTCTGCGCGGCCGGCTCGACGAGGCGGCCGCCGACCTGCACACGGCAGGGAAGGCGGCCCTGCGGGCAAGCAGCTGGCAGCTGGTGGCCAACGTCTGCGACGGTCTCGGCGCGATCAGCCTGTTGAGGCGCGACCCGCAGCGCGCCGCCACCCTGCTCAGCGCCGGCCACCATCTGCGGCAGCGGGTCGGGATCGCCACCTGGCCGGACCTGCGGGCACAGTCGGCGAAGACCCTCGAGGACTGCCGAGCGGCGCTGCCTGCCGGGGATTTCGAGCGGGCGTGGGCCGCAGGCAAGCTGCGCGACCTGTCGCAGGCCGGGGCGTTGATCGCCGTGGCCGCCGACCCGGGGCCGTCGCAGTGAAGGCGATGACCGACCGCCGGACTCTCATCAAGGCCAGCGCGGCGACCGCCCTGCTGGCCGCAGCCGGATCCCTCGGCGCGCAGGAGAAGGGGAAGATCCTGATCGTCTCGACCTCGCACGCCGAGGCGCCGGACGGCAGGCAGACCGGCCTGTGGCTGTCCGAGCTGAGCGAGCCGTACTGGATCTTCCGCGACGCCGGCTACGGCGTCGACATCGCCAGCATCCAGGGCGGCCCGCCACCGATCGATCCGCGCTCGGGCTCCGACCGGGCGCTGCCGGGCCACATGCGCAACGACGAGGCAGCGCTGCGCGCGTTCAACGAATCGATCTGCGTCGACTGCATCAACCCGCGCCCTTACGTCGCGCTGTTCCTCGCCGGCGGCCACGGCGCGCTGTGGGACTTCCCGAAGAGCGAATCGCTGCGCGGCATCCTCGAGCGCGCCGCCGCCGACGGCAAGCCGCTCGGCGCGGTGAGCCACGGCCCGGCCGGCCTGCTCGGCGTGCGCGTCGAAGGCACGCCGCCGGTCGCCGCGCGGCGCCTCACCGCGTTCACCGACGAGGAAGAGCAACGCGCCGGCTGGGCCGCGCACGTTCCCTTCTCGCTCGAACAGCGGCTGAAGGCGGACGGTGCGAGCTTTCAGTCGGGCGCCGCGTTCCGCAGCCACGGCGTTCGCGACGGCCGGCTGGTCACCGGCCAGAACCCGGCATCCGCAGGGGCGACCGCGCGGCTGCTGCTCGAGGCGTTGCGGCCCGGATGACGGCCACCTCGGCCTGCCTTCGTCACCGATCCCGCGTCAGTCCCGGCCGGCCGCACGCCGATGCCTGTGCCGCTCATTGTTCCCAAGGGCGACACCCAGCGCAGCGCCACTGCGCGGCTTACCGAACAGGCGATCAGTTTCGACGCGACGTTCCGCTTGAGACTGGTTGTGCGGTCGTGCGGTGACGGCCGTCAGCCGGCAGTCGGC
>JBHJND010000487.1:0-4898 GCA_048497655.1 Caballeronia novacaledonica | reverse complement strand
GCGATCGAGACGCTGGCGCAGAAGGTCGGCGCGCTGATCGTCACGCGCGGCGGCCAGGGCTCGGACATCTTCGTCGGCGGACGCATGCTGCACATCCCGGCGGCGAGAACGCGCCGCGTCGTCGATCCGACCGGCTGCGGCGACGCTTACCGCGCCGGGCTGCTGTACGGCCTGGCCAACGGCATGGACTGGGAAACCACCGGTCGGCTGGCCGCCGTGATGGGCGCGCTGAAGATCGAGCAGAGCGGCGCGCAGAACCATGCCGCCTCGCGCGAGGAGATCGCCGACCGTTTCGGCGAATCCTTCGGCTTCCGCCCCTGGTAGTCGCGGCGGCTACAGGCCGCTGCGCGCCAGCACGATCAGCATCACGTTGACGATCAGGATCACCACCAGCGGCGAGAGGTCGATGCCGCCGACCTGCGGCAGGGCCCGCTGGAACGGCGCCAGGAACGGCCGCGCGAGCATCGACACCGCCGGCGCGATCGGCGCGTGCGGGTTGACCCAGCTGAGCACGACCTGCAGCAGGGTGAGCCAGAGCACCAGGTAAAGCGCCCAGCGAAGCAGTTCGATCAGCGCCACGAGCAGCAGGCCAGTCAGCGGCCAGCTTCCCATGCCGATGCCGATCAGAAGGAACCGCAACGCGACGAAGATCATCGCAACCAGCACGGCGGCCAGCAAGGTGGCTACGTCGAGTCGGCCCGTGGAACGGGCGAGCAGTCGCAGCGGGCGCACCAGCCAGTCGGTCAGCGCGATGGCGAACTGGGCGAGCGGGTTGCGCGCCGGCAGCCCCAGGTAACCCATGTAGGCGCGCGCCAGCAGGGTGACGCCGAGGATCACCGCAATCGTCTGCAGCAGGAAATCGGCGACTTCGACCAGGAGCATGGCAGCGCGTACCGGCGGGTCAGGTCGGCCGATTCTAGCGACGGCGGCGCGAAGGAAAGAAAGGGGGCGCTGAGAGACCCAGCGCCCCCGTCGAAGCGGGACTTCTTAGCGACCGACTTACGGACGGCTGCCGGTCGGGAACGGCCAAGCGGCCGCCGGATTCAGTGCCGTCTTCGCGCCCGCTGCCGGCGCCGCCGGAGCAGCCGCTGCCGGCTTCGCAGCCGCAGCGGGTTTTGCCGCGGGCTTGGCCGCAGCCTTCTTAGCTACTTTTTTTTTAGCAGCTTTCTTGGCGGTCTTCTTGACCGCCTTCTTGGCGGTCTTCTTGGCCGCCGCTTTCTTCGCAACCTTCTTGACCGCCTTCTTCACGGCTTTCTTGGCGGTCTTCTTGGCCGCCGCTTTCTTGACGGTCTTCTTCGCCGCTGCTTTCTTCACGGTCTTCTTGGCCGGCTTCTTGGCGGCTTTCTTCGCGGTTTTCTTCGTTGCCATGCTTCTCTCCTAACTGAGATGGATAAGGGTTGATGAGCAAACCCGAGGCGGCCGGATCAGGCCCCGCTCGAGCTATTCATCGGCGCATGCGGACGCGCTGTCGCCGCGGCAACCCCAGAAGTGCGTTTTGATGGACGCATATCCGAGTGGAGCGCGGAACGGTCAGGGCGAAGACCGCTGACGCTGATGAATTCGGCACCGCGCAGCAGCGCCGGCACCAGCCGTCGCGCGCGCAAAGAAAACGCCGGCGCAGGGCCGGCGTTCAGGAAGAGGGAGGAAGCAGGTTTCTTGACAGCCGCAGCGGTATCGGATTTCTGAGCGGGAACGACCCCGCAAGACTCCGTTGTCTCGTTAGCGGCTCGTCGGGTGTCTTTGACGATGGAGCGTTTACTGTGGCTTTCGGAGTTCAATGTCGTGATCGAAGTTCGCTGTTTGATCAACGAATCGAGCAACTCAACATGAGGTTGCTTTTTACTCTCAATCAATTTCACTCGCAAGAGTTTTCGCGATTTTTGCGCGCGAGTTGTTCGATTCATTCAACGCCTGCGCAACGATTCACTTGCTGCTCGCTCACGCGAACGGATGAACTCACCGTCGACGATGTGCGGTCCGCTACTCCCAGCTCAACGCGCCGCCGGTCTGGTACTCGATCACCCGCGTCTCGAAGAAGTTGCGCTCCTTCTTCAGGTCGATCATCTCGCTCATCCACGGGAAGGGGTTGTCCTCGGCGGCGAACAGCGGCTCGATGCCGATCTGCTGCGCGCGCCGGTTGGCGATGTAGCGCAGGTAGCCCTTGAACATCGGCGCGTTCAGCCCGAGCACGCCGCGCGGCATGGTGTCCTCGGCGTAGGCGTACTCCAGGTCGACCGCCCGCCGGAACAGGCCGCGGATCTCGTCGCGGAACGCCGGCGTCCACAGCTGCGGGTTCTCCAGCTTGATCTGGTTGATCAGGTCGATGCCGAAATTGCAGTGCATCGACTCGTCGCGCAGGATGTACTGGTACTGCTCGGCGGCGCCGGTCATCTTGTTCTGCCGCCCCAGCGCCAGGATCTGGGCGAAGCCGACGTAGAAGAACAGCCCCTCCATCAGGCAGGCGAAGACGATCAGGCTCTTGAGCAGCTTCTGGTCGTTTTCCGTCGTCCCGGTGGCGAAGCTCGGATCGGTCAGGGCGTTGATGAACGGGATCAGGAACTCGTCCTTGGCCCGGATCGAGCCGATCTCGTGATAGGCGTTGAAGATCTCGCCCTCGTCCAGCCCGAGCGACTCGACGATGTACTGGTAGGCGTGGGTGTGGATCGCCTCCTCGAAGGCCTGCCGAAGCAGGAACTGGCGGCACTCGGGAGCCGTGATGTGGCGGTAGGTGCCGAGAACGATGTTGTTGGCCGCCAGCGAGTCGGCGGTGACGAAGAAGCCGAGGTTGCGCCTGACGATCCGGCGCTCGTCCTCGGTGAGCCCGTTCGGGTCCTTCCACAGGGCGATGTCGCGGGACATGTTGATCTCCTGCGGCATCCAGTGGTTGGCGCAGGTGGCCAGGTACTTGTCCCAGGCCCACTTGTACTTGAACGGCACCAGCTGGTTGACGTCGGTGCGGCCGTTGATGATCCGCTTGTCGGCGGCGTTGACCCGTCGGGTGTCGGCGGAGTCCTGCGAAGAGGCGGGCGCGCGCGCCGCCGGCAGCTCGGTCGGCGGCAGCGGGCGATGCGACGGCGCGGCGGCCGGGGCGGGGGCGGAGTCTTCCCAGGACAGCATCGGATTTCCTCGTCTCTTGGTCGGTCGTTGCTGCCGTCTACTGGCACGCCTCGCAGTCCGCGAACCCCGGGTCGCCAGGCTTGAGCATGCAGGCCATGCCGTCGGCCTGCGGCAACGCCGCGGCCGCGCCGAGCCCGCCGCCGGTCGGCACCGCGTTCAGCTGACCGGCGCGGGTGCCGGTCGACTTCTCCGCATGGGTGGCGCCGATCGTGCGCAGGTAGTAGGTCGTCTTCAGGCCGCGCAGCCAGGCCAGCCTGTAGGTGTCGTCGAGCTTCTTGCCCGATGCCCCCGCCATGTAGATATTGAGCGACTGCGCCTGGTCGATCCACTTCTGCCGGCGCGCCGCGCACTCGATCAGCCACTTCGGCTCGATCTCGAAGGCGGTCGCGTACAGGCGGCGGATGTCCTCCGGGATGCGGTCGATCCGGGCCAGCGAACCGTCGAAGTGCTTGATGTCGGCGACCATCAGCTCGTCCCACAGCTCCAGCCGCTTCAGCTCGCGCACCAGGTGCTCGTTGACCACCGTGAACTCGCCCGACAGGTTGCTCTTGACGAACAGGTTCTGGAAGGTCGGCTCGATGCTGGCGTCCACGCCGACGATGTTGGATATCGTCGCCGTCGGCGCGATCGCCACGCAGTTGGAGTTGCGCATGCCGAACTGGACGATCCGGCGACGCAGCGCATCCCAGTCCATCGTCGACGAGCTGTCGACCTCGACGTAGCCGCCGCGGCTCTCGGCCAGCAGCCCGAGGGTGTCCTGCGGCAGCACGCCGCGGTCCCACAGCGAGCCGGAGAACGACGAGTAGCGACCGCGCTCGGCGGCCAGTTCGGTCGAGGCCCAGTAGGCGTGGTAGCAGACGGCCTCCATCGAGCGGTCGGCGAACTCGACGGCGGCTTCCGACGCGTACGGCACCCGCATCATGTGCAGGCAGTCCTGGAAGCCCATGATCCCGAGGCCGACCGGCCGGTGGCGCAGGTTGGCGTTGCGCGCCTTGCCCACCGCGTAGTAGTTGATGTCGATCACGTTGTCGAGCATCCGCATCGCGATGCCGATCGTCCGGGCCAGCTTGGCATGGTCGAGCCTCAGGCCGCCCTGGCCGTCGTCGACCAGGTGCGCCGGCAGGTTGACCGAGCCGAGGTTGCACACCGCGATCTCGGCCGGGCCGGTGTTCAGCGTGATCTCGGTGCACAGGTTGGAGCTGTGGATCGTGCCGGCGTGCTGCTGCGGGCTGCGCAGGTTGCAGGCGTCCTTGAAGGTGATCCACGGATGCCCGGTCTCGAACAGCATCGACAGCATCTTCCGCCACAGCTGCACCGCCGGGATCCTCCTGTGCAGCTTGAGTTCGCCGCGCGCCGCCTTCTCCTCGTAGCGGGTGTAGGCCTCCTCAAAGGCCCGCCCGGTCTTGTCGTGCAGGTCGGGGCAGTCGCTCGGCGAGAACAGCGTCCAGTCGCCGCCTTCCATCACCCGCTTCATGAACAGGTCGGGAATCCAGTTGGCCGTGTTCATGTCGTGCGTGCGCCGGCGGTCGTCGCCGGTGTTCTTGCGCAGTTCCAGGAACTCCTCGATGTCCAGGTGCCAGGTCTCCAGATAGCAGCACACCGCCCCCTTGCGCTTGCCGCCCTGGTTGACCGCCACCGCGGTGTCGTTGACGACCTTCAGGAACGGCACCACGCCCTGGCTCTTGCCGTTCGTGCCCTTGATGTGCGAGCCGAGCGCCCGCACCGGGGTCCAGTCGTTGCCGAGGCCGCCCGCGTACTTGGCGAGCAGGGCGTTCTCCTTT
>JBHJND010000486.1:0-2660 GCA_048497655.1 Caballeronia novacaledonica | reverse complement strand
GCCAGTTGCGCATCAGCCCGTCGGCGGCGGCGCCGGTCTGCTGGACGACCCAGCGCGCAACCGCCAGGCCGCTGGCGCGCTCGAACGTTTCGTAGTCGAGATTCTGCCAAACGGCCGGTGCGCCGCCGACCGGCGCGTTCTCGCCCAGTTGCAGCACGCGCGCCGTGTGAGCCACCGCCAGCCCCTCGATCGTCACCTCGCCCTGTGGCCGCACGACCTCGGGCAGCCGCATCCGGTCGCGCGGGTCGCGGCGGGCGAAGCCCCGGTTGACCAGCACCACCGCGCCGTCGGCCAGCCGCAGCGGGGTGACCAGCATCAGCCCGGCCTGCCCGTCCATCTGCCGGTTGTCCAGCCAGAGCTCGTGGTCGAACAGGAAGCGGCCGCGAAGCTGCACGCGCATCGGCAGGCGGGCGGCCACGGCGGCGAGGTCGCCTCCTGCCACCGGCAGCGGCGCCGCCTGCTCGGCGCGGTCCCAGGCGGCCTGCAGCGCGAGCTTCTCGCCGGCCCGGCGCAGCTGCCAGCTGCCGAGAGAAACGGTCAGCGCGATCGCCGCCGCCGCGGCCAGCAGCGCGACCACGTTGCGCGTGCGCGCCATCAATGGCCCGCCGCGGCAGCGCTGCGATAATGCCCGCAGTCGGTCCCGCCCCGTGACATGAAAGCCGTCATCGCCCTCGCCTTCGCCGGCATCCTCGTCGCGCTGGGCGCGGCGCTGCTGTTCCTGGTGCGCGACCGCGGCTCGACCAACCGCACCGTCAACGCCTTGACGGTCCGCGTCGCGCTTTCGGTGCTGCTGCTGCTGTTCATCTGGTTCAGCTACTGGATGGGCTGGATCCAGCCTAGCCGCTACGGCTGAGCGCCGCAGTCGCGAACAAAAACGGCGCCCGCGGGCGCCGTTTTCGCTCGCCCGGCGGCCGGGCCGGCTACAGCCAGTACACGATGATGTACAGGCCGATCCACACCACGTCGACGAAGTGCCAGTACCAGGCCGCCGCCTCGAACGCGAAGTGGTGCTCCGGCTTGAAGTGCCCCTTGAGCAGGCGCAGCAGCACCACCGTGAGCATGATCGCGCCGACCAGCACGTGGAAGCCGTGGAAGCCGGTCAGCATGAAGAAGGTCGAGCCGAAGATGCCCGAGTCCAGGCGCAGGTTCAGGTCGCGGTACGCGTGCATGTACTCGTAGGCCTGGATGCCGACGAAGGTGAAGCCGAACAGCAGCGTCATGAACAGCCAGAACGCCGCCTTGCCGCGGTGGTTGGCGCGCAGCGCGTGGTGGGCGATCGTCAGCCAGATTCCCGAGGTGACCAGCAGGATGGTGTTGATGGTCGGCAGCGGCCAGGCCGGGATCTTGGTGAAGTCCTCGACCGTGCCGGCCGGGCCGGCGTTCGGCCAGCTGGCGGTGAAGTCGGGCCACAGCAGCCGATGGTCGAAGTCGCCCAGCATCGGCGTGGTGATCACGCGGGCATAGAACAGCGCGCCGAAGAAGCCGGCGAAGAACATCACCTCGGAGAAGATGAACCAGCCCATCGCCCAGCGGAACGAGACGTCCTCCTTGTGCCGGTACTTGCCGCTCTCCGACTCGGCGATGACGGTGCCGAACCAGCCGAACATCATGTAGGCGAGCACGGCGAAGCCCGCCAGCAGCACCCAGCCGCCGAAGGGGACCTTGTTCACCAGCATCGCCGCGCCGAAGCCGCTCATGATCATCGCGATCATCCCGACCATCGGCCAGTTCGACGGCGCCGGAACGAAGTAGTCCGGCGCGGTGGCGCTGTGCGTGTCAGCCATCTTGCTCTCTCCCCTGTCGAGCTCTCGTTTTCGCGGCGCCGGCGCTCAGCCGACCACCCAGCGGACGATCAGGACCAGTACGGCGACGAACACCGCCGCGCCGATCACCCCCATGACGATCACGTGCACCGGATTCAGCTGCGCCGAATCGGCCTCGTAGTGGGCGCGCTTGCGCACGCCGAAGAACGACCAGAACACCGCCCCGGCGGTCTGGCCGAGCGACGCCCTGCGGCGGTGCGGTGCCGGCGGCGGACTCATCTCAGCTGCGCGCATCCTTGCCGCCCCTGTCCTGCTGCTGCGGCAGCGCGCCCGCCACCTCGAAGAACGTGTACGACAGCGTGATCTGCGTGACGTCCTTCGGCAGGTCCGGGTCGATGAAGAACACGACCGGGAACTTGCGCGTCTCGCCGGCCGCCAGCACCTGCTGCTTGAAGCAGAAGCACTCCAGCTTCTGGAAGTAGCGGGCCGACTGCATCGGCGCGTAGCTCGGGATCGCCTGGCCGGCCATCGGCCGCCCCTCGAGGTTGACCAGGTCGTAGTCGACGTGAACCAGCTCGCCGGGGTGCACCGTCATGTGGTTGACGTGCGGCTTGAAGCGCCACGGCCCCTGCTTGTTGGCATCGAACTCGACCACGATGGTGCGGCTGGTGTCGACCTGGGTGTTGCGCGCCCGCGCCTCGACCGCCGGATCCTTGCTGGTCAGCAGGTTGATGCCCGTTACCTCGCAGATCTTGCGGTAAAGCGGAATCAGCGCCCAGCCGAAGCCGAACATCAGCACCGCCACCAGCAGCAGCTTGCGCAGGATGGTGCGGTCCTCTGCCGATGCGGCTCGCCGTTCGCTCATTTGCGTGGACTCCGCTCAGCCGCCGTACAGCC
>JBHJND010000485.1:0-1798 GCA_048497655.1 Caballeronia novacaledonica | reverse complement strand
CGATGATCGCGTGCTCGATCGACTTGATGCCCACCGGGTCGTTGTTGATGTTCAGCGTGCAGGCCGCCTCGCACGGCGCCGGGCACACTCGGCCGGTGAACTCGGGGAAGTTGTTGGTCGAGTGCAGGACCTGCAGCGCGGCCTTCCAGTCCTGCCGGTAGACGAGGTCGTTGAAGTCCGGGATGACGTTATTGACCGGGCAGCCGTTGTTGCAGAATGGGATGCCGCAGTCCATGCAGCGAGCCCCCTGCACCGCTGCCTGCTCGTCGGTCAGGTGGACGACGAACTCGTGCCAGTGCTTGCGGCGGCTGTCGGGGGCTTCCGCCGCCTCTTCCAGCCGCTGGTACTCGAGGAATCCGGTGACCTTGCCCATGTTCGATCCTTATGCGGCGAGCTTCTTCGGCTCGGCCGTTCGCTGCGCCTGGTGCAATTCCTTCAGCGCGCGGCGGTACTCGTGCGGGAAGACCTTGACGAACCTGGTCCGCTTGTTCGGCCAGTCGTGCAGGACCTCGCGCGCGCGGAAGCTGCCCGTATAGCGGAAGTGCTTCTCGATCAGGCCGCGCAGCACGAACTCGTCGGTCTCGCCGAGATGCCAGATCGCCTCGTCGACCTTCTCCTTCTGCTCCTGGCTGGTCAGCACCGGCTCGAGCGCCACCATCGAGGTGTTGCAGCGGCTGGCGAAGTCGCCGTCCGGGTCGTAGACGTAGGCGATGCCGCCGCTCATGCCGGCGGCGAAGTTGCGGCCGGTGCCGCCGAGCACGACCACCGTGCCCTTGGTCATGTACTCGCAGCCGTGGTCGCCGGTGCCCTCGACCACCGCGCTGGCGCCGGAAAGTCGCACCGCGAAGCGCTCGCCGGCCACGCCGTTGAAATAGGCCTCGCCGGCAATCGCGCCATAGAGCACAGTGTTGCCGACGATGATGTGCTCGGGACCGAAGCCGCGGAAGTCGTTCGGGCTGCGCACGATGACACGCCCGCCCGACAGGCCCTTGCCGGTGTAGTCGTTGGCGTCGCCGACCAGGTCGAGCGTGATGCCGTGCGCCAGGAAGGCGCCGAAGCTCTGCCCGGCGGTGCCCTGGAACTGGATGTGGATGGCGTCGTCGGGCAGCCCTTCGTGGCCGTAGCGGCGCGCCACTTCCGCCGACAGCATGGTGCCGACGGTGCGGTTGACGTTGCGGATCGGGCTGATGAAGCTCACCCGCTCCTGCCGCTCGAGCGCCGGCGCGGCCACCGCGATCAGCTTGTGGTCGAGCGCGCGGTCCAGCCCGTGGTCCTGGGTCTCGCAGTGGCGGCGGGCGACGTCCTCGGGCATCGGCGGCCGGTAGAAGATGCGCGAGAAGTCGAGTCCCCTGGCCTTCCAGTGCTCGACGCCCTTGCGCATGTCCAGCAGGTCGGCGCGGCCGATCAGCTCGTCGAACCTGCGGATGCCGAGCTGCGCCATGATCTCGCGCGCTTCCTCGGCGACGAAGAAGAAGTAGTTGACGACGTGCTCGGGCTGGCCCTTGAAGCGCCTGCGCAGCACCGGGTCCTGCGTCGCCACGCCGACCGGGCAGGTGTTCAGGTGGCACTTGCGCATCATGATGCAGCCCTCGACCACCAGCGGCGCGGTGGCGAAGCCGAACTCGTCGGCGCCGAGCAGCGCGCCGATCACCACGTCGCGGCCGGTCTTCATCTGGCCGTCGACCTGCACGGCGATGCGGCCGCGCAGGCGGTTGAGCACCAGCGTCTGCTGCGTCTCGGCCAGGCCCAGTTCCCACGGGCTGCCGGCGTGCTTGATCGACGACACCGGCGAGGCGCC
>JBHJND010000484.1:0-2166 GCA_048497655.1 Caballeronia novacaledonica | reverse complement strand
GCACCATCTTCTTCACGTTGCGCACGACGAAGTTGACGATCAGGCCCTTGGCGAAACCGAGCAGGTCGCCCATCGAGCAGACCACCACCGTCTTCGTCGGCACCTTGTCCTGGACCTGCTGCAGCGTGGTGGCGAAGTTCTCGAGGATGAAGATCGCATCCGCCCCCGAGTCCTTCAGCTGGTGCTCGAGTTCGCGCGGCGTGTACAGCGGGTTGACGTTGACGACGGTCGCCCCGGCGCGCAGCACGCCGGCCAGCACCACCGGGTACTGCAGGATGTTGGGCATCATGATGGCGACGCGCTTGCCCTTGCCGAGCCCCTTGGACTGCAGCCAGGCGCCGATCGCCGCCGAGTTCTCGTCGAGCTGCCGGTACGTCATCGTCACGCCCATGCAGGTGTAGGCGGGCAGGCTGCCGTACTTCTTGAACGCCTCGTCGAGCAGTTGCACCAGCGATTCGTACTGGTTCACGTCGATGTCGGCGGGTACGCCCTTCGGATAGTTCTTGAGCCAGATCCTGTCGACGGTTGCCATAGCTGTCTCCTTTCTTGTGACGGCGCGGCCGCGCCTCATTGAACGTGAATCCCCTCCGCGCTACGCGGCACTCGCAAAATGATACCGGCGCGCCCTCTTTCGGCACTGTTCTTCGTCATGGCCACCGGTGGCCGACCATGCCGCTCAGGGTTACTACCAGCGCGGCGGACCGCCCCGGCGCGGCACCTCCCCAAAGAGCCGGGCGCGGCGGCTACTCGGTCCTTGCCAGGGCGGGCGCGAGCCGCCGCAATTCGGCGGTGCGGGCCGGCTTGTCGAGCGCCCCCAGTTTGCCCACGCGCGCATAGAAGGTCGGCAGGTCGCCGCCGCTTTCGGCCAGCAGTGCGTCGAAGGCCGGCACCCAGTCGTTGTAGGCGCCGACCGCCGCCAGGTGGGCGCTGGTCAGCTTGCGCTCGAAGAAGCGGTCATAGCCGGCGAAGCCCTGCCAGCGCCCGTCGCGAAGCTGCCGGTACTGGTGCTGCAGGTCGTCGAAGACGGCAGCCTTGGCGGCCCGCTTCTCCTGCACCGGCGCCTCCGACCTGTAGATCGTGTCGAGCCGGCGCCGCTGCGCCAGCAACAGGCCGAGGAAGTCGTCCCGCCGCATCGTGTAGGCGGCCCACGCCGCCCGCTGGCGCTCGTCGCCGTGGGCGGCCAGCCAGCGGCGCACCCCCTCGCGCTCCACCGCGGTGGCGAAGCTCTCGTTGAATACCGTGTCGTCGCGCGCGTAGACGACCTGGTGCGACAGTTCGTGGAAGACCAGTCGCGCCAGTTCGACGTCCGGCGCGTAGATGAACGTGTTCAGCAGAGGGTCGTCGAACCAGCCCAGGGTCGAGTACGCCGGCACCGGCGCGACGTTCACGTCGTAGCCGGCGGCCTCCAGTTCGGCCGCCATCGCCTCGGCGTCGGCGCGCTCGAAGTAGCCGCGGTAGCCGGCGCAGCCCAGCACCGGGTAGCACCAGGTCTTCAGCTCCAGCGACAACTCGGGCGTGGCGAAGACGTTCCACACCGCCGCCGGGCGCTGCAGGTCGGCATAGGCGGTGTAGCTGCGGTTGTCGGGCAGGCCGAGCGACTCGGCGGCGTAGCGGCGGATCTCCTCGGACCGCAGCAGCCGCTCGCGCAGGGCCTCCGGGGTGGCCGGGTCGGCCACCCACTCGGCGACTGGCCGGGCCGACGCCATCAGCGCCAGGTGCCCCCTTGCCGCCTGGTTGTAGTAGCCGACCGTGGCGCAGCCGGCGAGCATGCCCACCGACGCCACGAGCAGCGGCCAGAGTCTCCGCATCCGATCCCCGCGCCTGCAATGGCGGCGATTCTGCCCCACCGCCGGCTTCAGCCGGCCGCGGCCGGCCGAATGGCGCTGACCACCCGTCGCAACTTGCCGCTGCGCGGCTCGCGCTGCGGCGCTGCCGCGTCGAGGTCGACGCGGATCCCGGCCAGGTCGAGCCGCTTCAGGTAGGCGAGCAGAGCGGCGCAGGCACCGGCGCCGCGCGGCCGCTCGGCGCGGCCGAGCCGGAGGGACAGGCGCCGCGGGCCGGTCTGCAGCAACTGGAAGTCGCTGACCAGGGCGTCGTCCTCCAGCACCGTGGCCAGCGCCAGCGGCAACAGCCTGACCGGCGCGCCGTCCCGGCGGGCGAGGCTGA
>JBHJND010000483.1:0-2263 GCA_048497655.1 Caballeronia novacaledonica | reverse complement strand
GCACGTGCAGCCGCGGCAGCTGGCCGACCTGCGCTTCGCCGACCTGCCGCGGCTTGTCGCGCCCGGCGAGGTGATGGTGTTCAACGACACGAGGGTCATCCGGGCGCGCCTGTTCGGCCGCAAGCCCAGCGGCGGCCGCGTCGAGGCGCTGATCGAGTGCGTGCTCGACGACCGGCGCGCGCTGGCCCTGCTGCGCACCAGCCACAGCCCGCGGGCCGGCACGACGATCCTGTTCGGCGACGGCGACGACCGTGTCGCCGCCACGGTCGTCGGCCGCCGGGACGACTTCTTCGAACTGGCCTTCTCGCACGACGTCGCCGCGACGCTCGACCGCCTCGGCCACGTGCCGCTGCCGCCCTACATCACGCACGGCGACGGCGCGCAGGACGCCGAGCGCTACCAGACCGTCTACGCAAGCCGGGCCGGCGCGGTGGCCGCGCCCACCGCCGGCCTGCACTTCACGGCGGAGCTGATGGCGGAGCTGCACCGGCGCGGCGCGCACTGCGTGTTCGTCACCCTGCACGTCGGCGCCGGCACCTTTCAGCCGGTGCGCACCGGGCGCATCGCCGAGCACCGGATGCACGCCGAGCGCTACCAGATCCCGCCGGCGACCGCCGAGGCCGTCAACGCGGCGCGCATTGAGGGAAGACCGGTAACGGCAGTGGGCACCACCAGCCTGCGCGCGCTGGAGTCCGCCGCGCCCGACGGACGGGTCGCCGCCGGCGGCGGCGAGACGAGGCTTTTCATCACGCCGGGCTACGCGTTTCGCGTCGTCGACCGCCTGCTCACCAATTTCCACCTGCCGAAGTCGACGCTGCTGATGCTGGTGTCCGCCTTCGCCGGCGTCGAGCGCATCCGCCGCGCCTACGAGCATGCGATCGCCCGGCGCTACCGCTTCTTCAGCTACGGCGACGCGATGCTGCTGGAAAGGAACCGCGCATGAGCCTGCAGTTCGAGCTGCTTGCGCGGGACGGCGCGGCGCGGCGCGGGCGGCTGCAGCTGGCGCACGGCGACGTCGACACGCCGGCGTTCATGCCGGTGGGCACCTACGGCACCGTCAAGGCGATGACGCCGCGCGAACTGGAGGAGCTGGGCAGCCAGATCGTGCTCGGCAACACCTTCCACCTGTGGCTGCGCCCGGGCCTGGAGGTCATCGGCAAGCACGGCGGGCTGCACCGCTTCATGGGCTGGCAGCGGCCGATCCTCACCGACAGCGGCGGCTTCCAGGTGTTCTCGCTCGGCCGGCTGCGCCGGATCAGCGAGGAAGGGGTGCGCTTCGCCTCGCCGGTCAACGGCGACCGGCTGTTCCTCACACCCGAGGAATCGATGCGCATCCAGGGCGTGCTCGATTCCGACATCGTGATGGTGTTCGACGAGTGCACGCCGTACGAGGTCGACGGGCGCCCCACCACGCGCGAGCACGCGGCCGGATCGATGCGGCTGTCGCTGCGCTGGGCGAGGCGCAGCCGCGACGAGTTCGACCGGCTCGCTGAAGGAAAGCCGCGGCGCAACGCGCTGTTCGGCATCGTGCAGGGCGGCATGTTCGAGGACCTGCGCGACGAGTCGCTGGGCGGGCTGGCCGGCATCGGCTTCGACGGCTACGCGATCGGCGGGCTGTCGGTCGGCGAGCCGAAGCAGGACATGCTGCGCGTGCTCGCCCACACGGCGCCGCGCCTGCCGGCGCAACGGCCGCGCTACCTGATGGGCGTCGGAACCCCGGAGGACCTGCTCGACGGTGTAGCCGCCGGCATCGACATGTTCGACTGCGTCCTGCCGACCCGCAACGCGCGCAACGGCTGGCTGTTCACCTCGGCCGGCGACGTCAAGATCCGCAACAGCCGGCACAGGGACGACGCCGGCGCGCTCGACCCCGATTGCGCCTGCTACACCTGCCGCAACTTCAGCCGCGGCTACCTGCATCACCTGCAGCGGGTCAACGAAATCCTCGGGGCGCGGCTGAACACGATCCACAACCTGCACTACTACCTGGAGCTGATGCGGCAGGCGCGCTCGGCGATCGAGGCCGGGCAGTTCGACGGCTTCGCCCGCGCGGTGCGCGCCCGCCGCGCCGCCGGGCCCGGCTGAGCGCCGCAGTCGCGCACGCAGCGGCGGGCCGCCGGCTACGCTGGATATAATCCGCGCTTCCCCGGCCGGCCGCGCATGCGCAGGCAAGGCGCTGGCTGCAGCGCCGCGCGGCGGCCAGAACCGTCCACCTCGTTGCCGATCCATCGGCCGGCCCGCCGGCCCTGACGTCCCGGAGTCC
>JBHJND010000482.1:0-5051 GCA_048497655.1 Caballeronia novacaledonica | reverse complement strand
AGCGGCACGTGGAACATCTACTTCTTCCTCGGCACGCCGTGAGCAGGCGCTCCGGCGCCAGCGGAGCGCGACGCCGATGAAGTCGCTGCCCGTGCGCCGGATCTATCGCCTCGCAGTCGCCGCGCTGGCGCTGGCCGGCGCGCTGTGGAGCATCGTCGCGGTCGGCTTCGCCGCGCAGGCCTGGTGGCGGCTGCCGGACCTGTCGGCCTGGCACCGGATTGCCCTCGACAGCGAGTTCCGCGCCGGCAACGACGGCGCGGCGGCGACCTTCGCGGCCTACCTCGAGCAGGAGGCGCGGCTGTTTGTCGAGTTGAAGCAGCGCATCTACGACGATCCCGGCCAGGCGAGCAGGCAGCCGTACGACCGCTACGCCGCCGGCTCGCCGGTCGCGCGGCTGGCGCTCGAAAGCGCCGGTAACCGGTCGGGTGTGACCGAGGCGCGTGCCGCGCGCGGCGCGGTGGTGCTGCTGCACGGCCTGACCGATGCGCCGTACTCGCTGCACGCCGTCGGCCGGGCGCTGCACGAGCGCGGCCTGCACGTCGTGGCGCTGCGGTTGCCCGGCCACGGCACCACGCCCGGCGCGCTGACCCGCGTCTCCTGGCACGACTGGGACGCCGCCGTGCTGCTCGCCGTGCGCCACGCCGCGGCGCTTGCCGGCGGCAAGCCGCTGTACGTCGCCGGCTACTCGACCGGCGCGCCGCTGGCGCTGCTGCACGCGCTGCGGGCGATCGACGACCCCGCAGTGCCGATGCCGACGCGGCTGTTTCTCTTCTCGCCGGCCATCGGCGTGTCCGAGTTCGCGGTGATGAGCGAGTTCGCCGGCACGCTGGCCTTCCTGCCCGGATTGCAGAAGGCGAGCTGGCTCGACGTGCTGCCCGAGTACGACCCGTTCAAGTACAACTCCTTCCCGGTCAACGCCGCCAACCAGGTCTGGCGGCTGACGCGCGAGCTCGAGGCGCGGCTGAGCGCCGCGCAGGAGGCCGGCACGCTCGGGCGCATGCCGCCGATCACGGCGTTCCAGTCGCTGGTCGACTCGACGGTGCTCGCCGCCGACGTCGGCCGGCGCCTGTTCATGCGGCTGCCGGCGCGCGGCCACGAACTGGTGGTGTTCGACGTCAATCGCCAGGAATTCCTGGCCAGCCTGATCGCGCCGGGCCCGCGGCGCGCGTTCGAGCAGGTGGCCCAGGCGCCGGCGCTGCCGTTCCGCCTGGCCATCGTCGGCAACCGCTCGCCGGCTTCGGCCGAAGTGGTCGAGTGGGTGCGCGAGGCCGGCCGGCGCGAGACCGAGGCGGTGACGCTCGGCCTCGCCTGGCCGCGGGCCGTGCTGTCGCTCGGCCACATCGCCGTGCCGATGCCGCACGACGATCCGCTGTACGGCCTGGCACCGGAGGCGACGGGCCAGGCAGGAGCGCCGTCGCTCGGCGGACCCGCACCGCGCGGCGAGAGCGGCGCGCTGGTGGTCCCGCTCGGCAGCCTCGCCCGGGTGCGCAGCAACCCGTTCTTCGCGGTGATCACCCGCCGCCTCGACGAGGCGGTGCGGCTCGACCTGCAGGCCTGCGGCCCCGGTTGCGAAACCCTTCTTGCAGGACAGACGCAATGACTCTGATCGCCGCCTTCGTCACCGCTGTCTTCCTCTACAGCCTCGCGTCGCGGCGACTGGAGCGAACCGTCCTGACGGCGCCGCTGCTGTTTACTGCTGCGGGCGCGCTGATGGCGGCGCTGCCGGTGACCGTCGCCGAACTCAGGCTCGGCCGCGACGGCTTCCTGCTGGTGGCCGAGCTTGGGCTGGTGATGACGCTGTTCACCGATGCCTCGAAGATCGGACTGCGGATGCTCAAGGGCCGCGCCAGCATGCCGACGCGGCTGCTGAGCGTCGGCATGCTGCTGACGCTGCTGCTCGGTGCGGCATGCGCGAAGCTCCTCTTCGGCTCTCTTTCCTGGGCCGAAGCCGGCATCCTCGCGGCGATCCTCGCGCCCACTGACGCCGGTCTCGGGCAGCTGATCGTGAGCAGCCCGCGGGTGCCCGAGCGGATCCGCCAGGCACTCAACGTCGAGGCGGGGCTCAACGACGGCCTATCGGTGCCGTTCCTGCTGTTCTTCATCGCGATCGCTGCCGCCGAGGGGGGCAGCAACGGCGGCGGGCCGGTGCTCGGCAAATTCCTCGTCGAGCAGCTCGGCTACGGCGCGGCGATCGGCCTGGCGATCGGCCTCGCTGGAGGCACCCTGCTGGGGCTCGCCCGCAAGCGGGACTGGATGTCCGAGTCGTTGACGCAGCTCGGCGTCGTCGCCCTGCCGCTCGCCTGCGTGCTGGCGTCGGAAGCCTGTGGCGCGAGCATGTTCATCGCCGCCTTCGTCGCCGGCCTCGCTGCCAAGGCCGGATTCGACGAAGTCGGCAAGCGAAGCGTCGAGTTCGCCGAGGAGTGGGGACAGCTGTTCAACTTCTTCGTCTTCTTCCTCTTCGGCCTGCTCGTCGCCCGGGTCGCCGCGAGGTTCGACGCCGCCGTGATCCTCTACGCGGTGCTCAGCCTGACGGTGGTGCGCATGTTGCCAGTCGCGATTGCCCTGATCGGCACCGGCATGAGCCGCTCGACGACGCTGTTCGTCGGCTGGTTCGGCCCGCGCGGCCTCGCCTCGATCGTGCTCGGCGTGGTCTATCTCGAGAAGGACCTGGACCTGGCGGGCGAAGCGACGATCTCCCTCGTGGTCATGGCGACGGTGCTGCTGAGCATCGTTGCGCACGGCCTGTCGACGCTGCCCGGCATCGATCGCTACGCCCGCGTCATCGCCGCGCTCGATCGCGGCGCGCCCGAGTTCCAGCGGGCCGAACCGGACCGCGAACAAGCGAAGAGCTGACTCGATCGTCGCTCCAGCGGCGGCGCACCGCGGGAACGTCCTTGCTCATCGTGTTCCTTTACGGTCGCTGCGAAGCGCGGCTGCCGGACTGCGCGGTCCGCGGCGGCAGATCGACCTCGGCGATCCAGTCGCCGAGCAGCTTGTAGGCGACGGCGAGCAGAACCGGGCCGACGAAGATGCCGACCAGCCCGAAGGCGATCAGGCCGCCGATCACGCCGGCAAGGATCAGCAGCAGCGGCAGGTCGGCGCCGCGCTTGATCAGGATCGGCCGCAGCACGTTGTCCATGGTGCCGGCGACGAGCGTCACCACCAGCAGGAACGTGCCCCAGCCGACGCTGCCGCTCCAGTACAGCCAGACCACCGCCGGCACCAGCACCAGCATCGGGCCGAGCTGGGCGATGCACAGCATGAACATCACCGCGGTCAGCAGGCTGGCGAACGGCACGCCGGCGATCGCCAGGCCGATGCCGCCGAGCACCGACTGGGCGATGGCGGTCACGCCGACGCCGAGCGCCACCGCGCGGATCGCCTGGCCGGCCAGAACGACCACGTTGTCGCCGCGCTCGCCGGCCAGCCGCAGGCCGAAGCGCCTGACGGTTGCCGCCGCGGTCTCGCCGCGCGCGTACATCAGCGCCGCGAGGATCACCGTGACCAGGAACTGCACGATCTGGAAGCCGACGCCGCCGACCTCGGCGACGAACCACTTGACGATGTCGTTGGCGTAGGGCGCCAGCCGCGCCGCCAGACCCTCGGGGCCGGTCACGACGGCCTGTTCCCAGGCCTCGACCGCCTTCGGGCCGATCAGCGGCAACTCGCGGATGAACGCGGGCGGCGGCGGCAACTGCGCGCCCGACAGGGCGCGGAACCAGCCGACGATGCGGTCCGACTCGACGACGATGGTGACGATGGCGAGCGACAGCGGCACGACGAACACCAGCAGCAGCACCGAGGTCATCAGCGTGGTGGCGAGCCAGCGCCTGCCCCACAGCCGCGTCTGCAGCCACAGCAGCGCCGGCCAGGAGGCGACGACGATCATCGTCGCCCAGATGGTCGCGCCGAGGAACGGCCGCAGGATCCACAGCGAGCCGAGGATCAGCCCGCCGATGAACAGGACGCTGAGCGTCGTGCGCGCGAGGTCTGCACGGTTATCGGTCATGGCTGGGCTGCAGGCTTGAGTGCGGCGGCGATCGGATCGGCGGCCGGTCAGCGCAGCAGCGTGCTCGCGCCCATCAGGTACTCGTCGACCGCGCGTGCGCACTGGCGGCCTTCGCGGATCGCCCACACGACGAGCGACTGGCCGCGTCGCATGTCGCCGGCGGCGAAGACCTTGTCGACGCTGGTCCGGTAGCAGCCCGCGCCGTCGGTCGCCGCCCGCGCGTTGCCACGCGCGTCCTTCTCGACGCCGAAGGCCTCGAGCACCGACGCCGCCGGCGAGACGAAGCCCATCGCCAGCAACACCAGGTCGGCCGGCAACTCGAACTCGGAGCCCGGCACCTCGACCATCTTCAGCTGGCCGGTCATCGCATCCTTCTGCCACTCGACGCGCGCGGCGACCAGCGACTTGACGCTGCCCTTGCCGTCGTCGACGAAGCGCTTGGTGGTCACCGCCCAGTCGCGCTCGACGCCTTCCTCGTGGCTGCTCGAAGTGCGCAGCTTCACCGGCCAGTACGGCCAGGTCAGCTCCTTGTTCTCCTGCGCCGGCGGCTGCGGCAGCAGCTCGAACTGGGCGACGCTCTTCGCCCCGTGGCGGTTGCTGGTGCCGACGCAGTCCGAGCCGGTGTCGCCGCCGCCGATCACCACCACGTGCTTGCCGGTGGCGAGCAGTTGCCCCTTGACCTTGTCGCCGGCGACGACCTTGTTCTGCTGCGGCAGGAACTCCATCGCGAAGTGCACGCCGCGCAACTCTCGGCCCGGCACCGGCAGGTCGCGCGGCACCTCGGCGCCACCGGCCAGCACCACCGCGTCGAACTGCCCCGTCAGCTGCTCGGCGTCGACCGACTCCCTGCTGAAGTCGTTGATCCTGGCGCCGTTCGGCTTGCCGACCCGCACGCCGGTGCGGAAGGTGACGCCCTCGGCCTGCATCTGCTCGACGCGGCGATCGATGTGCGACTTCTCCATCTTGAAGTCGGGACTGCCATAGCGCAGAAGGCCGCCGATGCGGTCGCTCTTCTCGAACACCGTCACGTCGTGGCCGGCAC
>JBHJND010000481.1:0-1524 GCA_048497655.1 Caballeronia novacaledonica | reverse complement strand
GCCAGCATCGACCTGCACCGCATCTCGTTGGGCGCGCTGATCATCGCGCTGGGCATGCTGGTCGACGACGCGATGACCACCGTCGATGCGATGCTGCGCCGGCTGGGCGCCGGCGACAGCCCGGAGCAGGCCGCCACCTTCGCCTACCGCACGCTCGCCGCGCCGATGCTGATCGGCACGCTGGTGACGATCGCCAGCTTCGTGCCGATCGGCTTTGCCAAGAGCTCGGCCGGCGAGTACACCTTCTCGATCTTCTCGGTGGTGGCCATCTCGCTGATCGTCAGCTGGCTGGTGGCGGTGCTGTTCGCGCCGCTGATCGGCAAGGCGATGCTCAAGCCGCCGAAGCAGCAGCAGGAACCAGCCAAGCCCGGCAAGCTGCTGCTGCTGTACAGCGGCTTCCTGCAGGGCGCGATCCGCATGAAGTGGCTGACCATCGGCCTGACGCTCGCCGCCTTCGTCGCCGCGTTGGTGCTGTCGGGCCAGGTGTCGCGGCAGTTCTTCCCCGCCAGCGACCGGCCCGAGCTGACGGTGGACCTGACGCTGCGCCAGAACGCCTCGATCTTCGCCACCGAGACGCAGGTCAAGCGGCTGGAGGAGATCCTGAAGGCCGACCCGGACGTCGACCACTTCAGCAGCTATGTCGGCCGCGGCGCGATCCGCTTCATCCTGACGCTGAACGTGCAGCTGGCCAACCCCTTCTTCGGCCAGTTCGTCATCGTCGCCAAGGACCTGCAGGCGCGCGAACGGCTGCACGCCAAGCTGGAAAAGGTGCTGGCCGAGCAGTTCCCCGAGGTCGTCTCGCGCGTCTCGCCGCTGGAGCTGGGCCCGCCGGTTGGCTGGCCGCTGCAGTACCGCGTCAGCGGCGCCGACGCCGACGAGGTGCGCCGCATCTCGCTCGAGCTGGCGCAGGTGGTCGGCACCGATGCCCGCGCGCGGCACGTGCACTTCGACTGGATGGAGCCGGCGCGGCAGCTGCGCATCAGGGTCAACCAGGACCAGGCGCGCCAGCTCGGCGTCAGTTCGCAGGCGCTGGCGGGCGTGCTCAACGCCGCGGTCACCGGCACCACCGTCACGCAGGTGCGCGACGACATCTACCTGGTGCCGGTGATCGCGCGCGCCACCGGCGAGCAACGGGTGTCGTTCCAGAGCCTTGCGTCGCTGACCGTGCCCACGCCCAGCGGCCGCATGGTGCCGCTGAAGCAGTTCGCCACCTTCGCCGAGGAGCAGGAGCTGCCGCTGGTGTGGCGCCGCGACCGCGTGCCGACGCTCACCGTGCGCGCCGACGTCATCCCGGGCGTGCTGCCCGACAGCGTGGTGGCGGCGCTGGGGCCGAAGGTGGCCGAGTTCGCGGCCAGGCTGCCGAAGGGCTACAAGGTCGAGACCGGTGGCCTGTACGAGGAGAGCCAGACCTCGCAGGCGTCGGTGTTCGCGGTGGTGCCGCTGATGATCGTGCTGATGCTGCTGGCGATGATGGTCATGCTGGTCAGCTTCCGCCGCCTGGCGATGGTGGCGGCGATCATGCCG
>JBHJND010000480.1:0-10565 GCA_048497655.1 Caballeronia novacaledonica | reverse complement strand
CGAGTTCGCCGGCGCGCCGGTGCGCGGCGTGCACCGCCTCGACGATCCTCGCCTCCACCGCGTTCGCTTCCATCCAGGCCAGCGCCGCGGCGGTGGTGCCGCCTTTCGAGGTCACGCGCTGGCGCAGCGTCGCCAAAGGCTCCGCCGATTCCGCCGCCAGCTGCGCAGCGCCGACGAAGGTCTGCACGGCCAGCTCGCGCGCCTGCTCGGCAGTGAAGCCGAGTTCGGTGCCGGCGCGGGCCAGCGCCTCGATGAAGTAGAAGACGTAAGCCGGCCCGCTGCCGGAGACGGCGGTCACCGCGTCGAGCTTCGCCTCGTCGTCGAACCACACCACGTCGCCGGCCGTGCGCAGGATCGATTCGGCGAGTTCGCGCTGCGCGCCGCTGACCTGCGCGGTGGCCGCCATGCCGGTGACGCCGCGGCCGACCAGTGCCGGGGTGTTCGGCATGGTGCGCACAATGGCCTGCCTGCCGAGCCAGCGCGCCAGGTCGGCCGTGCGGATGCCGGCGGCCACCGAGACCACCAGCGGCTGGCCGAGGTGCGGCCGCACCGCCTCGCAGGCCTCGCGCATGAACTGCGGCTTGACGGCCAGCACCAGCGCGCCGGCGTCGCTTAGCGCGGCGTCGGGGGCCGTGGCGGCGCGGATGCCGAATTGCTGCCGCAACTGCGCGCAGCGCGCGGCGTCGATCTCCACGGCGACGATTTCCGCCGCCTGGCGGCCGGCGCGCAGCAGGCCGGAGATCAGCGCCGCTGCCATGTTGCCGCCGCCGATGAAGGCGATCTTCATGTGACTCCTGCCCTCTGCCCGAAAAGCGCGGTGCCGATGCGCACCATGGTTGCGCCCTGTTCGATGGCCGCCTCGAGGTCGGCCGACATGCCCATCGACAGGGTATCCCAGTCGGCGAAGCCGGCCGAGCGCTGCTCGTCGAACAGGCGCTTCATCGCCGCCAGCGGCAGCCGCTGCTGTGCCGGGTCTTCGCTCGGCGCCGGGATTGCCATCAGGCCGCGCAGGCGCAGCCGCGGCAGGGCAGCGACCTCGCGCGCCAGCGCCGCAAGCTCGCCGGGCGCCACGCCGCTCTTGGCTGCCTCGCCGCTGATGTTGACCTGCAGCAGCACGTTCAGCGGCGGCAGGCGCTCCGGCCGCTGCTCGGACAGGCGCTGCGCGATCTTCAGCCGCTCGACCGACTGCACCCAGTCGAAGTGCTCGGCGATCGGCCGGGTCTTGTTGCTCTGGATCGGGCCGATGAAGTGCCAGGTGAGCGGCAGCCCGGGCGCGGCGGCGCGCACCGCGTCGATCTTGGGCAGCGCTTCCTGCAGGTAGTTCTCGGCGAAGTGGCGCTGGCCGCAGCTCGCCAGCGCCAGCACGGCCTCGGCCGGAAAGGTCTTGCTCACCGCGACCACGGCAACCGAACCGGCCGGACGCCCGGCGCGACGGGCGGCGAGACTAATCCGTTCAGACAACGATGTAAGGTTGGCTTGCAAGTGCTTGTCCGAACTGCACATAATCGATTCGCCCTCGGCTCTCCGCCGGGCCAGGTCCTTGATCAGAAAGGGCTCGGCGGAAAGCGGGTACTCGCTGCAACCGCCCCGCGCCGAGTCATCGCACGCCTTTTGACGGACGCCTCAATGGACATCTCCGAACTGCTCGCATTTTCCGTCAAGAACAAGGCGTCCGACCTGCACCTGTCCTCCGGCCTGCCGCCGATGATCCGCGTGCACGGCGACGTGCGGCGCATCA
Organism: Caballeronia novacaledonica; assembly: GCA_048497655.1. Taxonomy (GTDB): domain Bacteria; phylum Pseudomonadota; class Gammaproteobacteria; order Burkholderiales; family Burkholderiaceae_F; genus JADJWR01. Next base: position 8,827 of record JBHJND010000480.1, on the reverse strand, counting down.
ACCTGCCGCCGCTGGAGCACAAGGACGTGCACGCGATGATCTACGACATCATGAACGACCAGCAGCGCAAGCACTTCGACGAGACGTTCGACGTCGACTTCTCGTTCGGGCTGCCGGGGCTGGCGCGCTTCCGCGTCAACGCGTTCATGCAGGACCGCGGCGCCTCGGCGGTGCTGCGGACGATCCCGTCGCGGGTGCTGTCGCTGGAGGAACTGGCGACGCCGAAGATCTTCGCCGACTTCTCGATGAAGCCGCGCGGCCTGGTGCTGGTGACCGGGCCGACCGGCTCGGGCAAGTCGACCACGCTGGCGGCGATGCTCGACCACGTCAACAGCAACGTGCAGGGCCACGTGCTGACGGTCGAGGACCCGATCGAGTTCGTGCACGAGCCGCGCAAGTGCGTGATCAACCAGCGCGAGGTCGGGCCGCACACGCTGTCGTTCTCCAACGCTCTGCGCGCGGCGCTGCGCGAGGACCCGGACGTGATCCTGGTCGGCGAGCTGCGCGACCTGGAGACGATCCGCCTGGCGCTGACCGCCGCCGAGACCGGCCACCTGGTGCTCGGCACGCTGCACACCTCGTCGGCGGCGAAGACCATCGACCGGATGGTCGACGTGTTCCCGGCGGCGGAGAAGGAGATGGTGCGGGCGATGCTCTCCGAGTCGCTGGTGGCGGTGATCTCGCAGTCGCTGCTCAAGCGCAAGGACGGCAGCGGCCGCATCGCGGCGCACGAGATCATGGTCGGCACGCCGGCCATCCGCAACCTGATCCGCGAGAACAAGGTTGCGCAGATGTACTCGATGATCCAGACCGGCGCGCAGTTCGGCATGCTGACGCTCGACCAGTGCCTGCTCGACCTGGTCCGCCGCAACATGATCTCGCACCTCGAGGCGCGCACATACGCCAAGCAGCCGGAAGCATTCGTCGGCTAAGGAACCTCTCATGGATCGCGACCAGGCAACCCGTTTCATCCACGACCTGCTGAAGCTGCTGCTGAGCAAGAAGGGGTCGGACCTGTTCCTCACCGCCGAGTTTCCGCCGGCGTTCAAGGTCGACGGCCGGGTGACCCCGGTGTCGAACCAGCCGCTGATGGCGCAGCACACCGCCGAGCTGGTGCGGGCGATCATGAACGATCGCCAGGCGGCGGAGTTCGAGTCCAGCCGCGAGTGCAACTTCGCCATCAGTCCGACCGGCATCGGCCGCTTCCGGGTCTCGGCCTTCGTGCAGCAGGGCAAGGTCGGCATCGTCTTCCGCGTCATTGCCGACAAGATCCCGACCGCCGAGGAGCTGAACCTGCCGACGATCGTCAACGACCTGGCGATGGCCAAGCGCGGCATTGTGATGATGGTCGGCGCCACCGGCTGCGGCAAGTCGACCACGCTGGCGGCGATGGTCGGCTACCGCAACGAGAACAGCCAGGGTCACATCATCACCATCGAGGACCCGGTCGAGTACGTCCACCAGCACAGGAACTGCATCGTCACCCATCGCGACATCGGCGTGGACTGCGAGAGCTGGCAGGTGGCGCTGAAGAACACCCTGCGCCAGGCGCCGGACGTGATCCTGATCGGCGAGGTGCGCGAGCGCGAGACGATGGAGCACGCGATCGCCTTCTCCGAGACCGGCCACCTGGTGATGTGCACGCTGCACGCCAACTCGACCAACCAGGCACTCGACCGGGTGATCAACTTCTTCCCCGAGGAGAAGCGCCAGCAGCTGCTGATGGACCTGTCGCTGAACCTGCGGGCGATGGTGTCGCAGCGGCTGATCGCCCTGAAGGACCGCAAGGGGCGCACCCCGGCGGTCGAGATCATGCTCAATTCGCCGCTGATCCAGGAGCTGATCTTCAAGGGCAACGTGCCGGAGATCCGGGAGGTGATGAAGCGCAGCCGCGAGCAGGGCATGCAGACCTTCGACCAGGCGCTGTTCGACCTGCACGAGGCGGGCCTGATCTCCTACGAGGACGCGCTGCGCAACGCCGACTCGGTCAACGACCTGCGCCTGCACATCAAGCTGAACTCGAAGCTGTACGGCGGCGTGGCCGAGATGCAGCGCGGCATCGAGCACCTCGGGCTGACCGAGTAGCCGGCGGCGCTCGATCGCAAGCCCCCCGCCGTCGCAAGGCCATCTGCGCCAGGCGCGATGCGGCCGGCCGCCGGCCGGCTATGATTTTTCCCTCGGGCGCCTCGCGCCATCCCGGCGGCCAGCGGCCGCACCCTTCCCATGACCTCCGTATTCGACTTCTCCGCCACCACCATCGACGGCAAGACGCGCAAGCTCGCCGACTACAAAGGCAAGGTCCTGCTGATCGTCAACACCGCCAGCAAGTGCGGCTTCACGCCGCAGTACAAGGGGCTGGAGGCGCTGTACAAGCAGTACGGCAAGCGCGGCCTCGTGGTGCTCGGCTTCCCGAGCAACCAGTTCGGCGAGCAGGAGCCGGGGCCCGAGTCGGAGATCGCCGAGTTCTGCGAGATGAACTTCGGCGTCACCTTTCCGCTGTTCGCCAAGGTCGACGTCAACGGCGAGTCCGCGCACCCGCTGTACCGGTACCTGACCAAGGCCAAGCCGGGACTGCTCGGCTCGGAAGGCATCAAGTGGAACTTCACCAAGTTCCTGGTCGACCGCGAAGGCAGGGTGGCGAAGCGCTACGCGCCGACCACCGAGCCGAAGGAACTCGCCGCAGACATCGAGAAGCTGCTCGGCTAGGACGGCGCCGGCTGCACGTCGCCGGCGCACCGATTTCTTTCGACAAGGAGACTTTCATGGTTCAGCGCACCTCGTCAGCGCAGTGGAACGGCACGCTCAAGGACGGCGCCGGCACGATGACCCTCGGCAGCGGCGCCTACAGCGGGCCGTACACCTTCGCCTCGCGCTTCGAGTCCGGGCCGGGCACCAACCCGGAGGAGCTGATCGGCGCGGCGCACGCCGGCTGCTACTCGATGTTCCTGTCGGCGCTGCTGACCAAGGCGGGATTCAAGCCGACCAGCATCCGCACGGCCGCGACCGTGCACGTCGGCGAGGGCCCGACGATCAACCTGATCGAGCTCGTCGCCGAGGCGCAGGTGCCCGGCCTGACGGCGGCGCAATTCGCCGAGCACGCCGAGGCGGCGAAGAAGGGCTGCCCGGTGTCGAAGGCGCTCGCCGGCCCCGAGATCCGGCTGGACGCGAAGCTGCTGGCGTAGCCGCGCGCAGTGCCTGGCGTCAGGCAGCCGGCGGCACGCGCCGCCGGTACTGGCCGGCGACCATCTCGAAGCGGAACAGCCGGCACTCGAGCGCGCCGTTGTAGAGCACGGTCTTGCGCGTCTCCTGCAGCCGCATCTGCCGCGGCAGGTCGCGGTCCGACGACAGCATCCACGCTGTCCAGCCGGCGAACGACTCCTTCATGCGGTCGCCGAAGTCGCGCATCAGCGCCGGCACGGTGGCCGACTTCGGCGCGCTCTGCTCGCCGTAGGGCGGGTTGGTGACGATCATTCCGTGTTCCGCGATCGACTGCGCCTGGCGCGCGTCGAGCGCGGCGAACGACAGCCGGCCGTCGTCGAGCCACGACTGCAGGCCGGCCAGGCGGGCGTTGCCGCGCGCCGTCTCGACCACCCGGGTCGAGATGTCGGTGCCGGCGATGAGCGCCGGCACCGAGTCGTCGACCGCGGCGGCGGCCTGCGCCTGCAGGTCGCGCCAGGCGGCGGCGTCGAAGCCGGCGAGCCGCTCGAAGGCGAAGCGGCGGTCCAGCCCCGGCGCGCGTCGCGCGGCGATCAGCGCCGCCTCGATGGTGATGGTGCCGCTGCCGCAGAAGGGGTCGAGCAGCGGCACGTCGGGTGTCCAGCCGGATAGCATCAGCAGGCCGGCGGCGAGGTTCTCCTTCAGCGGCGCCTCGCCCTTCTCGGCTCGCCAGCCGCGCTTGAACAGCGGCTCGCCGGAAAGATCCAGGTACAGCGTCAGGCGCTGCTCGTCGAGATAGGCGAACACGCGCACGTCGGGCCGGGCGCGGTCGATCGACGGCCGCGCGCCGGTCGCCTCGCGCAGGCGGTCGACGATCGCGTCCTTGATCTTCAGCGTCGCGAAGTCGAGGCTGCGCAGCGGCGAGCGAGACGCACCCAGGTCGACGCGCAGCGTCTGCCGCGCATCGAAGTGCCGCTCCCAGGCGACCGCGGCGGCCCGCTCGTACAGGTCGCGCTCGTCGCGGTAATCGCCGGCGGCCAGCTGCCACAGCACGCGGCTGGCGATGCGGCTCGCCAGGTTGGCCGCATAGGCCGTCTTCATCGTGCCGGCGAAGCCGACGCCGCCGCCCTCGGTCGTGACCTGCTGCGCGCCGAGCGCGCGCAGCTCGTCGGCCAGCAGCGCTTCGAGCCCGCGCGGGCAGATGGCGAAGAACTTTTCCGTACGCGGGTTCACTCGGGGCGCGGGCCGGCGGCGTCTACGGGCGAACGATACGCGCTCCTAGAATCGGCAACGGCCGGCTCTCGCAGGCACCGACAACGGAGGAAACGATGCAACCGAGCGTCTTCACGCGCATCATCCGCGGCGAGCTGCCGGCGGCGAAGGTCTACGAGGACGAGCACACGTTCGCCTTCATGGACGCCGGGCAGGTCAACCCGGGCCACGTGATCGTCGCCACCAGGCGGCAGGTCGAGACCATCCTCGAGCTGGACGACGAGCTGGCCGGCGCGCTGTTCCGCACGGCGGCGCGCATCGCCCGCGCGGTCGACGCGGCCTTCCGCCCGGAGGGCATCACCGTGCTGCAGGCGAACAGGCCCGCCGGCTGGCAGACCGTGCCGCACGTCCACCTGCACGTGCTGCCGAGGCACCAGGGCGACGGGGTGGAGCTGGTCTGGCCGCGCAAGGAGCCGCCGCTCGCGCAGCTGCTCGAGCTGGCGGCGCGCATCCGCGTCGAGTAGGACCTCAGCCGCGCAGCTGGCCGCTGCCGAAGACGACGTACTTCTGCGAGGTCAGGCCTTCGAGGCCGACCGGGCCGCGCGCGTGCAGCTTGTCGGTCGAGATGCCGATCTCCGCGCCGAGGCCGTACTCGAAGCCGTCGGCGAAGCAGGTCGGCGCGTTGACCATCACCGAGGCGGAGTCGACCTCGCGCAGGAAGCGCTCGATGGCGAGGTGGTCGCGGCTGACGATCGAGTCGGTGTGGTGCGATCCGTAGTGCCCGATGTGGGCTATCGCGGTGTCGAGCGAGTCGACCACCCGCACGGCGAGGATCGGGCCGAGGTACTCGGTGAACCAGTCCTCCTCGGTGGCCGGCCTGGCCTGCGGTAGCAGCGCGCGGGTGGCGGCGCAGCCGCGCAGCTCGACACCGCGCGAGGCGAACTCCGCCGCGACCTGCGGCAGGAACGTCGAGGCGACCTCGGCGTGCACCAGCAGCGTCTCCATCGCGCCGCAGACGAACAGGCGGTAGGTCTTGGCATTGACGGCGATCTCGACCGCCTGGTCGAGGTCGGCGGCCGCGTCGACGTAGACGTGGCAGTTGCCGTCGAGGTGCTTGAGCATCGGCACCCGGCTCTCGCTCGACAGGCGCTCGATCAGGCCGCGGCCGCCGCGCGGCACGATCAGGTCGACGTACTTCGGCATCGACACCAGCAGGCCGACGGCGGCGCGGTCGGTGCTGTCGACCAGTTGCACCGCCTCTGCCGGCAGGCCGGCCTCGCGCAGCCCGTGGCCGATCTGCTGCGCCAGCAGCCGGTTGCTGTCGAACGCCTCCGAGCCGCCGCGCAGGATGGTCGCGTTGCCGCTCTTCAGGCACAGCGACGCTGCGTCGACGGTCACGTTCGGCCGGCTCTCGTAGACGATGCCGATCACGCCGAGCGGCACGCGCATGCGGCCGATGCGCAGCCCCGACGGCTGCGGCCGCACGTCGGTGACTTCGCCGACCGGGTCGGGCAGGGCGGCCACCTTCTCGACGCCGTCGGCCATCCTGTCGATGCCGGTGGCCGTCAGGCGCAGCCGGTCGAGCAGCGGGCCGGCCAGTCCCGCGGCCGTCGCGCGCTCCAGGTCGCGCCGGTTGGCCTCGACGATGGCGGCCGAGGCGGCGCGCAGCGCGGCGGCGATCGAGCGCAGCGCCGCGTTCTTCTGCGCGGTGCTGGCGCGCGCCATCGCCGCGGCGGCGGCGCGGGCTCGCTTGCCGGCCGCCTCCATGTAGGCGGGCAGGTCGGCGGACGAGGTCGGTTCGACAGGAGCGTTCATTGGGAGCCGGCGGCGCAGGCCAGCGCGATGTCGCCCAATTCTAGCCACGGGTCGCTGTCGCGCCCCGGCGCAGCCAGCCCCTTGACCAGGCGGTCGACGTCGGCGCAGCGCGCCAGCAGCGCCGCCAGCGTCGCCGCCGGCAGGCGGCGCAGCGCCTTCGGCATCAGCTTCTCGCGCGGCCCCCAGATGCGCAGTTCGCGCGCCACCGCGCCGAACGGCTTGCCGCCGGCGACTGCCTCCTGCGCGCGCAGCAGCGTGCGCAGTTCCTCGGCGACCACCCACAGCACCAGCGGCAGCGGCTCGCCCTCGACGCGCAGGCCTTCGAGCAGGCGCAGCGCGCGCCCGCCGTCGCCGGCGAGCAGCGCCGGCACCAGCGCATAGACGTCGTAGCGGGCGACGTTCAGCACCGCGTCGGCGACCTGCTCGAGGCTCAGCTCGCCGGGCGGGTGCAGCAGCGCCAGTTTGCCGATCTCCTGGTGCGCGGCGAGCAGGTTGCCCTCGACCCGGTCGGCGATGAACTCGAGCGCCTCGCGGCAGGCCCGCTGGCGGTTGCGCGCCAGCCGGCCGCCGATCCACTCCGGCAGCGCCTGGCGCTCGATTCTCTCGACGTCGATCCACACCGCGGCGTGCTCGAGCGCCGCCGCCCAGCGGCTGCCGCGCGTGTCGCGGTCCAGCCGCGGCAGCGAGATCAGCGCCAGCAGGTCGGCCGGCGGCGACTCGGCGAAGGCGCGCAGCGCCTCGCCGCCGGCCTTGCCGGGCTTGCCGCCCGGCAGGCGCAACTCGACGATCCGCTTCTCGGCGAACAGCGACAGGGCGGTGGTCGCCTGCTCGAGCCGCGACCAGTCGAAGCGGGCGTCGGCGTGCAGCACCTCGCGCTCGCTGTGGCCGATGGCGCGGGCGGCGGTGCGGATCGCGTCGGCGGCCTCGATCGCCAGCAGCGGCTCGTCGCCAGCGACGACGTAGATCGGCGCCAGCGCACCGCTCTTGCACCGCGCCTGCAGGTGCGCGGCGAGGCCGTCGGCCTTCAGCAGCATCGACGGCTCAGGTTTTCAGCGCCGACATGCGGCGCAGGATCTGCTGGGCGAGGTCGTACAGCATGTCCTGGTACAGCTGCTCCGCCTCGTACTCGCGCGCCAGCAACTGCTCCTCGAGCACCGCCAGGTCGCGGTTCGTCGCCACCGTCGTCTGCCCCAGGTACTCGCGTGCCTTGCCGTCGCTCACGCGGAACACGACGCGCAGCCGCAGCCGGTATTCGCGCGCCCGACCCTGCGCGTTGACCGACAGCACGTCGCGCTCGCGGCTCTCGCTGACGATCTCGACCACCGCCTTCGCCTTGGCGCGGTCGTCGAGCACGGCCGTCGAGGTGCCGGTGCGGATCGCCGCCTCCAGCTCCGGCTTCAGCGCCGAGGTATGCGGCGCGGCGACGAAGACGCTGTCGAACGGCAGCTGCTGCGTGCCTCGCAAGCGGAAGCCGCAGGAAGCCAAACCGCCCGACACGAGCAGTGCCGCGGCCAGCCCCGCGCGACGCGGGAGGTCGACGCCGCCGCCCACCGACCGGCCGCCGGCGTGCAGGAGCTCAGACCACCACATTGACGAGCTTCCCCGGCACCACGACCACGCGCTTCACCGGGCTGCCGGCGACGAACTTCTGCACCGCCGGGTCGGCCAGCGCGGCCGCCTCGATCGCCTGCCTGTCGGCCGCCGCCGGCACGCGGACCGAGCCGCGCAGCTTGCCATTGACCTGCACTACCAGCTCGATCTCGTCCTGCCGCAGCGCCGCCTCGTCGGCGGCCGGCCACGGCGCGTCGAGCAGGTCGCCGGAGACGGCGGCAAAGCCGAGCTCCTGCCACAGTGCGTGCGTGATGTGCGGCGCGATCGGATACAGCACGCGCAGCAGGATGCCGAGCCCCTCGCGCGTCAGCGCGGCCTCGGCCGGCGAGTCGCCGAGCCGCGCGTCCTCCAGCGCGTTGAGCATCTTCATCGCCGCCGACACCACGGTGTTGTACTGCACGCGCTCGTAGTCGAAGTCGGCCTGCTTCAGGTTCAGGTGGATCTCGCGCCGCACGCCCTTCAGCGGCGCCGGCAGCGCAGCGGCGTCGACCGGCGCCGCGCGCGCCACCGCCTCGCGGCGCGCGTGGCAGAAGCTCCACAGGCGGCGCAGGAAGCGGTAGGTGCCCTCGGCGCCGCTGTTGCTCCAGGCCGCCGACTGGTCGGGCGGGCCGGCAAACATCACGAAGGCGCGCGCGGTGTCGGCGCCGAAGCGGCCGATGATGTCGCGCGGCTCGACGACGTTGTTCTTGCTCTTGCTCATCTTCTCGGTGCCGCCGTAGGCGACGGGCGCGCCGTCCTCGCGCGCGGTGACCTTCACCGGGCGGCCCTTCTCGTCGTGCTCGATGTCGATCTCGTTCGGGTAGAACCAGCGCCTGCGGCCCTCGTCGTCCTCGCGGAAGTAGCAGTCGTGGGTCAGCATCCCCTGGGTGAACAGGCGGGTGAACGGCTCGTCGAACTTCACCAGCCCGAGGTCACGCATCACCTTGGTCCAGAAGCGCGCGTACAGCAGGTGCAGCACCGCGTGCTCGATGCCGCCGATGTACTGGTCCATCGGCATCCAGTAGTCGTTGCGCTCATCGACCATCCGGTCGGC
>JBHJND010000479.1:0-3818 GCA_048497655.1 Caballeronia novacaledonica | reverse complement strand
GGCGTGCCGGTCTTCTGCGCCGCCTCGACGCAATCGAGTATCGCGGTGAGCTGGGGCACGCCGACGCCGGCGACCACGCGGGTGGTGCAGATCGAGCCCGGGCCGATGCCTACCTTCACCCCGTCGACGCCTGCGTCGAGCAGCGCCCTGGCCGCCGCCGCGGTGGCGATGTTGCCGCCGATCACCTCGACCTGCGGGAAGTTCTTCTTCACCCAGGCGACCCGGTCGAGCACCCCCTGGCTGTGGCCGTGCGCGGTGTCGACCACCAGCACGTCGACCCCGGCCTTCACCAGCAGCTCGGCGCGCTCGTCGGAGTCCGGCCCGATGCTGATCGCCGCGCCGACGCGCAGCTTGCCGAACTCGTCCTTCGCCGCGTTCGGATGCTCGGTGGCCTTGGTGATGTCCTTGACCGTGATCAGGCCGCGCAGCTCGTATCCGCCGTCGATCACCAGCACCCGCTCCAGCCGGTGCCTGTGCATCAGCGCCTTGGCCTCCTCGAGCGTCGCACCCTCGGTCACCGTCACCAGCTTCTCGCGCGGCGTCATGATCTCGGCGACCTTCGCGTCGAGCCTGTCCTCGAACCGCAGGTCGCGGTTGGTGACGATGCCGACCACCCGCTTGCCCTCGACCACCGGCAGGCCGGAGATGCGGTGCGAGCGCTGCAGTTCGATCGCCTCGCGCACCCGCATGTCGGGCGTGACGGTGATCGGGTCGCGCAGCACGCCGGCCTCGAAGCGCTTGACCTTGGCCACCTCGGCCGCCTGCTTCTGCGGGCTGAGGTTCTTGTGGATGATGCCGATGCCGCCTTCCTGGGCCAGCGTGATCGCCAGCCCCGCCTCGGTGACCGTGTCCATCGCGGCGGACACGAGCGGCAGGTTCAGCGCGATGTTGCGCGTGAGACGGGTGGAGAGCTGGGTGTCGCGGGGAAGGACGGCCGAGTAGGCCGGGAGGAGCAGGACGTCATCGAAGGTCAGCGCTTTTTCGCTCAACCGCATGGCATATCCTCATGACGCAAAAGCGGATTATACGCAGGGGCGTCGGCGCGCCGGCCTAGGCTGCACGGGCGAAGGCGCCGCGATTGCCACCGCACGGGCCGCTAAATGACAATCGCTGCTGTCATCCGGAGAAGTCGCGATGAAACTGGCCCACGAGGTCCTGCTGGCCGCCCTTGCGGCCGCCTCCCTTGCCTGCTCGATGCCCGCCGCGGCGCAGTGGGCCTGGCGCGACGCCGCGGGAAAAATGGTCTACTCGGACCAGCCGCCGCCCAAGTCAGTGCCGGCCAAGGACATCGTTCGCCAGCCGGCGGTGGCCCCTAGCGGACGGCCGCGCGCGGGCGGCGAAGCGCCGCCGGAGGCGGCCGCCGAAACGAAGGCGACGCCGCCGCCGGCCGGCAGGCCCGCAGCGCCTCGCCCGCCGACCGTCGCCGAGCGCGAGATCGAGTCGCGCCGGCGGCAGCAGGAGTTGGCCGAAGCCGAGAAGAAGGCGGCCGACGAGGAGGCGCTGCGAAAGCAGACGGCGGAGAACTGCGAGCGGCTGCGCGGCTACCAGCGCGCGCTCGAGGGCGGCTACCGCATCGCCCGCGTCAGCCCCGCCGGCGAGAAGGAATTCCTCGGCGACGCGCAGCGCGCTTCCGAACTGGAGCGCACGCGCGAGCAGATCGAGCAGAACTGCCGCTGAGCGGGCCGGGCCTCAGGCCCGTGTCGCCTCGGCGCCGGCCCGTCGCCGGCGTCGCACCGCAGCCCGCACCCGGCGCCCCTGCTTGGGGTCGATCGTCAGCGGCCGGTAGACCTCGACGCGGTCGCCGTCGTGCACGGCGTCATCCAGGGTGCGGGGCTGGCCGAATACGCCGACCGCAAGTTCCGCCGAAGCGAGTTGCGGAACCTGCCTCCGCAGCCCGCTCGCCGCGATCGCCTCGCCGACCGTGGCCGGCTCGCGCAACAGCAGCACGCGCCGGAAGGTCTGCTCCGGCCGCAGGCACACGACGGTGATCCGCAATCGGCGGCCGTCAGCGGCCTTCATAGATTGCCTCGGCCCGCCGGGAAAACGAGTCGACCAGCGAGCCGGCGATGGTCTCGAACACCGGCGCGATCGCGCGGCCGAGCAGGCCCGGCGCGAAGTCGTAGTGCAGGTTCAGGTGCACCCTGCAGCCCTCCTCGCGCAGCGGCCGGAACTGCCAGTCGCCGGCGAGTCGACGGAACGGTCCCTCGACCAGCGTCATGCGGATGCTTTCCGGCGCCCGGTTCTCGTTGCAGGTGGTGAAGCGGCTGCGCACGCCCCGGAAGTGGATCTCGATCGTCGCGTCTACCAGGCCGTCGCGCCGTGGCCGCAGGTGGGTGCCGGCGCACCACGGCAGGAAGCTCGGGTAGTCCCCGACCGCGGCGACGAGTTCGAACATCTGTGCGGCGGTGTACGGAACGAGGACGCTGCGTTCGACGCGATGCATGGTTGATAAGATCGAATCATAGCGGCGGGTCTGCCGCGGATCAGCATCAGGGCCGCGCGCCGATGTCCATCGTCCAGAACAGGAAGGCCTCCTTCGACTACACGGTCGAGGAACGCTTCGAGGCCGGCCTGGTCCTCGAGGGCTGGGAGGTCAAGTCGATCCGCGCCGGGCAGGCGCAGCTGAAGGAAGCCTACGTGATCGTGCGCAACGGCGAGATCTTCCTGCTCAACGCGCACATCACGCCGCTGAAGACCGCATCGACCCACGTCAACCCCGGGCCGACCAGGACTCGCAAGCTGCTGCTCAACGCCGCCGAGATCCGCAAGCTGATCGGCAAGGTCGAGCGCTCCGGCTACACGCTGGTGCCGATCGACCTGCACTTCAGCAAGGGCCGCATCAAGCTCGCCTTCGGCCTGGCCAAGGGCAAGCGGCAGTTCGAGAAGCGCGACGCGACGCGCGAGAAGGACTGGAAACGCGAACAGCACCGCCTGCTCAAGCAGGCGCGGCGCTGACCGGCGACGCCGCGGGGCAGCCGAAGTCGATCAAGACGAGGGAAGGGAGGAGCAATGAGCGAGCCGCGCAAGGTGCTGATCGTCGACGACGAGCCCAACATCCTGACGGCGCTGGAGTTCCTGTTCAAGCGCAGCGGCTACGAGGTGCGCCTGGCGCGCGACGGTGGCGAGGCGCTGCGGGAGGCCGATGCCTGGCGGCCCGACGTGATGCTGCTCGACATCATGATGCCGGTGAAGAACGGCTACGAGGTCTGCCAGACGATGCGCGAACGGCCCGAGCTCGCCGGCGTCAGGATCGTGATGCTGTCGGCCAAGGGCAGCGAGGCGGAGATCAACAAGGGCCTTTCCCTCGGCGCCGACCGCTACGTGACCAAGCCTTTCTCGACCCAGGAACTGCTGGCCACCATCGACAGGCTGTTCGAGCCGGGCGACGCCGGCAAGCCATGAGAACACCGAAAGGAGTCGTGCTCTGGGTCGCTGCCGCCTGTGCCGGCGTGCTGCTGGTGCTGGGCGTCGGGGCCGCGCTGCAGTACTGGGCGGCTGCCCCCGAGAACCGCCCGCACCTGGTCGAGGTGGTGGCCGAAGGCCTGCCCGTGGTGTTCTTCGGCACCGCGATGCTGATGGTGTTCGCCGGCATGGCGGCCAGCTGGCTGTTCCGCCGCCACCCGCACGCGGCGCGGCAGCTCGCCGAGCAGTCGCGCAGCCTGCTGGCCGCGGAGAGGGGGTTCCGCGTGTCGACCGCCGGCGCACCGCCTCTGGTCGAGCTGGCCGCCGCGATCAACCAGCTTGCCGACGCCTACCACCGCATCGAACACGACCTCGAGGCGCGCAGCGTCGAGACCCGCGCCCGGGTCGAGGAGGAG
>JBHJND010000478.1:0-2980 GCA_048497655.1 Caballeronia novacaledonica | reverse complement strand
CAGGGCGCGGGTGGACATCACGTCCAGCCCGTTGGTCGGCTCGTCGAGGATCAGGTGCTGCGGGTCGTGGATCAGCGCGCGGGCCAGCGCCACCTTCATCCGCTCGCCGCTGGAGAAGCCGTCGGTTCGCCGGTCGAGCAGCTCGCCCATGTCGAGCAGCGCCGAGATCTCGCCCAGCCGCGCCGCCAGGGCGGCGGGCGGGATGCCGCGCAGGCCGGCGTAGTAGGCGACGTTCTCGCGCGCCGTGAGCCGCGTGTACAGCCCGCGCGCGTCGGACAGCACCCCGAGCCGGGCGCGCACCGCCATCGGATCGGCATTGACGTCGACGCCGCCGACCGTCGCCGTGCCGCGGTCCGGGCGCATCAGGGTGGCGAGGATGCGCAGCGTGGTGGTCTTGCCGGCGCCGTTGGGGCCGAGCAGCGCGGTGATCCGGCCGTCGGCGGCGGTGAAGCTCACGTCCTCGACCGCGGTCAGCACGCGGCCGCCGCCGGCGCGGCCGGCGACGAAGGTCTTGCCGAGCGAGCGCACCTCGATCATCGCGCCTTGTCCCCGCCGGCCGGCGGCGCGAAGAAAGCCGGCGCCGGAAGCCTGCCCAGGCAGTCGAGATCGAGGCCTGCCGCGCCGGCGTTGCGGATGAAGCCCGCCACCAGGTCCGGCGCGCAGCCGTGCATCGAAACGCCGTGCGCGAGGTTCGGCGCCACCACGTGCGTGGCGCGCTTCAGTTCCCTGGCGAGGCGCTCGCCGTGCCGCGGCGGAGTGGCCGGGTCGGCGCCGCCCGAGAGGATCAGCACCGGCACGTCGGCGTCGGACGGCCGATAGAACGCGGCCGGCACTTCGCGCGTCGGCACCATCGCGCAGGCCTCGTCGTAGCTGCGGACGAAGCTGCTGCCGAGGCGCGTCGAGCCGGCGGCGGCGCGCGCTGCGGCGTCGACACGCGGCATGTCCTCGGCGCAGACGACGGCGAAGTGCATGCCCTCGGCGAGGTTTTCGGCGACGCCGGAGGTCAGCGACGATGCCATGGCGACCAGCGGCGCCAGGTTGTCGCGGCTTGCCTCTGCCAGCGCATACGGCAGCAGCGCCGCCAGCGGCGGCGAGTACAGCGGCACGCGCAGCACCGAGGCCATCGTGTCCGGCTGCAGGCGCAGTTCCTCCGGCCGGCCGGTCAGGGGGTGATCGACCGTAGCGCTCAGGCCGCTGCCGCTCGCCCGCGCCAGCAGCCTGTCCATCGACAGGCCGAGGCCCGGGTAGCGGCCGTCGCAGGCGGCGTCGGCGCCGCAGGCGGCGATCAGGCGCTCGAGGCTGGCCTGCGCATCGACGGCGAAGCTGGCCGGCAGCGCCATGTCGGCCGGCGCCGCGCCGTCGAGCACCGCGCTGCGCACCCGCTGCGGGAACTGGCGCAGGTACTCGAGCGCGGCGCGCGTGCCGTAGGAGGCGCCCCACAGGTTGATCCGCTCGTAACCCAGCGCGGCGCGCACCGCGTCGAGGTCGCGCACGGCGATCCAGGTGGCGTACTGCCGCAGGTCGGCGCCGGCGCCGAGCCTGCGCAGGCACTCGCGCGTGCGCGCCGACAGTTTCTCCTCGTCGAGCATCTCGGCCAGCCTCGCCGCTGGCTTGCGCTCGGTCTCGCAGGCCAGTGCGTTCGAGGCGCCGGTGCCGCGCTGGTCGACGTAGACGATGTCGCGGCGGGCATTGAGCCGCGCGAACAGCGGCTGCAGCTGCCCGGCCACCTTGCGCGCCGACTGGCCCGGCCCGCCGGCGAAGACGAACACCGGCTCGACGGCGCGCACCCGGGCCAACGCCGGCACGACGGCGTAGTGCACTTCGATCCGGCGACCTTCCGGCCGGTCGGGGTCCTCGGCCACCGAGACCATGCCGCAGCGGACCTCGCGGTCGATGCCCTTCAGCCGGCAGGGCCCGGTGGCCGCCGCCTGCGCGGCGCCGGTCAGCGCCAGCGCGGCGATCGAGGCGGCGAGCAGCAGCCTGGCCCGGCTGGCGGTGGGAGAGGACTGACCCATCGTTGATGGACGAGCGGTCGATGCGGAAGCAGCGGCACTGTAGCGGATCGCTCCCGATGCGCGGCGCCTAGAATCGCTGCGTGAAACCCGCTGCGCGCCAGGTCTTTCTCAGCGGCCTTGCGCTCGCCGTGGCAGGCAGCGTGATGTTCTCGGCCAAGGCGATCGTGGTCAAGCTCGCCTACCGGCACGGTGTGGACGCCGAGACGCTGCTGGCGCTGCGCATGCTGTTCGCGGCGCCGTTCTTCGCCGCCGCCCTGTGGTGGACCTCGCGCGGCGCAGCGCCGCTCACCCGCCGTGAGCGCGGCCTGCTGGTGACGATCGGCCTGCTCGGCTACTACCTCGCCAGCTACTTCGACTTCCTCGGCCTGCAGCACATCAGCGCCGCGCTCGAGCGGCTGATCCTGTACCTGAACCCGACCCTGGTGCTGCTGCTGTCGGTGCTGGTGCTGCGCCGGCCGGTGACGCGCTTCGACCTCATTGCGCTGCTGCTTTCCTACGGCGGCATCGTGCTGGTGTTCTGGCACGACGTGCGGCTGGACGCCGACGGCGTCGCGCTCGGCGCGGCGCTGGTGTTCGGCTCGGCCGCCTGCTATGCGGTATACCTCGTGCTGTCGGGCGAGCTGGTGCGCAAGGTGGGCGCGATCCGGCTCACCGCCTATGCGATGTGCGTCGCCACCGTGGGCGTGCTGACGCAGTTCGCGCTGCTGCGGCCGCTGGCGAGCCTGGCGCAGCCGGCGCCGGTGCTCTGGCTGTCGCTGGTCAACGCCCTGCTGTGCACGGTGCTGCCGGTGTTCGCGACGATGATGGCGGTGGCGCGCATCGGCGCCGGCTCGGTGGCGCTGGCCGGCATGATCGGCCCGGTGTCGACGATCGCGCTAGGCTACGTGTTCCTCGGCGAGCCGGTCTCCGGCTGGCAGGTGGCCGGCACGGCACTCGTGCTGGCCGGCGTGTTCGTTCTGTCCCGC
>JBHJND010000477.1:0-2337 GCA_048497655.1 Caballeronia novacaledonica | reverse complement strand
CGCGCCGGCAAGGCACAGCTGGAAGCCGGCTTCGCCCGCGACCGGGCGGCGGCACCGGGACAGCCGCAGTGACCGGCGCCGTCCTGCAGGAACGCCACGCCGTCGTCACCGGCGCCGGCGGCGGCATCGGCGCCGCGATCGTCGCCGCGCTGGCGGCGCAAGGCGCCCGCCTCACCCTGCTCGGCCGCAGCGGTGCGCCGCTCGAGGCGCTGTGCGCGTCGCTGCCCGGCGCCGGACACGGCGTGGCGATCGCCGACGTCGCCGATCCGGCGCAGGTGCAGGCCGCCTTCGATGAGGCGAGGTCGGCGCGCGGCCCGGTGGCAATCCTGGTCAACAACGCCGGTGCCGCCGAGAGCGCGCCGTTCAGCCGGACCTCGCTCGAGCTCTGGCAGCGGATGCTCTCGGTCAACCTGACCGGCACCTTCCTGTGCACGCAGGCGGCGCTGCCCGACATGCTGGCGGCCGGCTGGGGCCGCGTCGTCAACATCGCCAGCACGGCGGGCCAGAAGGGCTACGCCTACGCCAGTGCCTATGCCGCGGCCAAGCACGGCGTGATCGGCCTGACCCGCTCGCTGGCGCTCGAGACGGCGCGGGCGGGCGTCACGGTCAACGCGGTCTGCCCCGGCTACACCGACACCGAACTGCTGCGCGCCAGCGTCGCGAAGATCGTCGAGCGCACCGGCCGCAGTGCCGAGGCGGCGCGCGCCGAGCTGGCCGCCGCCAATCCGCAGCGGCGGCTGGTGCGGCCGGAAGAGGTCGCCGACGCGGTGCTGTGGCTGTGCGGCACGGCAGCGGCGGCAGTCAACGGCCAGTCGGTCTCGGTCTGCGGCGGGGAGGTGATGTGAAGGCGGCCGGCAGTCCCCGCGCGCCAGGCGACCATGCCGCCGAACTGGGCCACGAGGCACGCGCCAGCGCCACCGACCACGCGGCACTGCGGCTGTGGCTGCGCATGCTGTCGTGCACGACGCAGGTCACCACCGAGATCCGCCGCCGCCTGCGGCGCGGCTTCGGCGTCACGCTGGCCCGATTCGACTACATGGCGCAGCTGCATCGCCGGCCCGAGGGGCTGAAGATGAGCGAGCTGTCGAGCCGCCTGATGGTCACCGGCGGCAACGTCACCGGGCTCACCGACGAGCTGCAGCGCGACGGGCTGGTGGTGCGCGCCAGCCACGCGACCGACCGCCGCGCGTGGATCGTCCGCCTGACGCCGAAGGGCCGGCGAAGCTTCGAGGCGATGGCGCGCGCGCACGAGGAGTGGATCCTCGAGCTGCTCGGCGGGCTCGACCGCGCGCGCATCGCCCAGCTGCACGGGCTGCTCGGCGAGCTGCGCGGGCACCTGCTTCAGATCGAACGACCCGAGGAGAAGTGATGGCCGCCTACACCCCGTCCCGCGTCGACCCGCGGCTGGCCGCCGGCAACCGCCGAGCGCTCGCCGGCTACCGCGCCACGCACTTCCGCTGGCAGGCCGACGGCGGCGTGGCGACGATCACGCTCGACCGCGCCGAGCGCAGGAACCCGCTGACCTTCGACTCCTACGCCGAGCTGCGCGACCTCTTCGCGCAGCTGAGGTACGCCGACGACGTGCACGCGGTGGTCGTCACCGGCGCCGGCGGCAACTTCTGCTCGGGCGGCGACGTGCACGAGATCATCGGCCCGCTGGTGCAGTTGGCCGCACCGGAGCTGCTGATGTTCACCCGCATGACCGGCGACCTGGTGAAGAACATGCGCGCCTGCCCGCAGCCGATCGTCGCCGCGGTCGACGGCGTGTGCGCCGGCGCCGGCGCGATCGTCGCCATGGCCAGCGACCTGCGACTGGGCACCGTGCGCAGCCGGACCGCGTTCCTGTTCAACCGCGTCGGGCTGGCCGGCTGCGACATGGGCGCCTGCGCGATCCTGCCGCGGATCATCGGCCAGGGCCGCGCCGGCGAGCTGCTGTACACCGGCCGCGCGATGAGCGGCGACGAAGGCGAGCGCTGGGGCTTCTTCAACCGCCTGCTCGCCCCCGAGGCCCTGCTCGGCGAGGCGCAGGCACTTGCGCGCGAGCTGGCCGCCGGGCCGACCTTCGCCAACGGCATCACCAAGACCATGCTGCACCAGGAGTGGAGCATGACGATCGAACAGGCGCTCGAAGCCGAGGCACAAGCGCAGGCCCTGTGCATGATGACCGAGGACTTCCGCCGCGCCTACCGCGCCTTCGTCGACAAGGGCAAGCCGAAGTTCGAGGGCAACTGAGGGCGCCGCGATGGGCGACATGCGTCATCTCGACTGGCCGTTCTTCGAGGAGCGGCACCGGCGGCTCGCCCGCGAGCTCGACGACTGGGCGCCGGCAAACTTGCC
>JBHJND010000476.1:0-3387 GCA_048497655.1 Caballeronia novacaledonica | reverse complement strand
AGCCGCGCGTACTTCGACAGGCCGATCAGGTTCGAGTGCTCGTTCGGCATCACGCCGATCCACACCCGGCCGATGATCGGGCACAGGTGGTGCGAGCAGGCGCTGCGCACGGTGATCGGGCCGACGATCATCAGCTCGTTCAGCCCCTCGACGTTGGGGAACTCGGTCACCGGCGGCGCCGCCGCGTAGCGGCCGCGGAAGACCTCGGTCAGGTACATCTTGGCCACCCGGCCGGCGGTGTCGCGGCTGTTGTGGTCGTTCTCGGTGTCGATGACCAGGCTCTGCAGCACGGCGAGCAGCTTGCCCTCGACCTCGGCCTTCAGCTGCTCGAGCTCGCCCGGCTCGACGAAGCGGGAGATGTTGTCGTTGGCGTGGAAGCGGGTGCGCGCCGCCCGCAGGCGCTCGCGGATCTTCACCGACACCGGCACGCCCGGGTCGTCGTCGGGCGCGGGCGCAGGAGCGGGCTTCGGCGTGGTCATCGGGTTCGGGCCCAGGCTGGAGTTGCCACCGATGGTAGACGCAAACACGCGGGCCGATGGGGCCGGGCGGGCGGCCCGCCCTAGACTGCCGGCCACCACCGATCAGGGGCAAGCATGCACGTTGCCGTCCTCGGCGCCGGCGTGATCGGCACGTCGATCGCCTACTACCTCGCCCGCGCCGGCCACCGGGTCACCGTGCTCGAGCGGCAGCCGGCGGCGGGGCTGGAAACCAGCTTCGCCAACGCCGGCGAGGTCTCGCCCGGCTACTCGGCGCCATGGGCCGGCCCCGGCGTGCCGGTGAAGGCGGTCAAGTGGCTGCTGATGCGGCACCGGCCGCTGGTGATCTGGCCGCTGGCGGACTGGTCGATGTGGCGCTGGGGCCTGTCGATGCTGGCCAACTGCAACGCCCGCGCCTACGAGGTCAACAAGGCCCGCATGGTGCGGCTGGCCGAGTACAGCCGCGACTGCCTGCGGGCGCTGCGCGCCGACACCCGCATCGCCTACGACGAGCGCGCGCAGGGCACGCTGCAGCTGTTCCGCACCCAGCAGCAGCTCGACTCGACCGCCGCCGACATCGCGATCCTGCGCCGCCACGGCGTGCCGTTCGAGGCGCTCGACCGCGATGGCTGCATCGTCCACGAGCCGGCGCTGGCCCGCGTGCGCGGGAAGTTCGTCGGCGGCCTGCGCCTGCCCGGCGACGAAACCGGCGACTGCTTCATGTTCACGCAGCGGCTGGCCGAGATGGCGGCGGCGCTCGGCGCCGAGTTCCGCTACCGCACGGCGGTCACCCGCCTGGCGGCCGGCAGCGGCGGCATCGAGGGTGTGGCGACGGCCTCGGGCGCGGTGATCGCCGACGCCTACGTGCTGGCGCTCGGCAGCTACTCGCCGCTGCTGGCGCGGCCGCTCGGGCTGCGGCTGCCGGTGTACCCGGTGAAGGGCTACTCGATCACCGTGCCGGTCACCGACAGCAGCGGCGCGCCCGAGTCGACCGTTATGGACGAAACGCACAAGGTGGCGGTGACCCGGCTCGGCAGCCGCATCCGCGTCGGCGGCACGGCGGAACTGGCCGGCTACAGCCTCGCGCTGCGCGAGGCGCGGCGCTCGACGCTCGAGCACGTGGTGACCGACCTTTTCCCCTCCGGCGGCGACGTGGCGCGCGCCGAGTTCTGGACCGGCCTGCGGCCGATGACGCCGGACGGCACGCCGATCGTCGGCCCGACCCGCTACCCGAACCTGTACCTGGCCACCGGCCACGGCACGCTCGGCTGGACCATGGCCGCCGGCACCGGCCGCCTGCTGGCCGACCTGATCAGCGGGCGGAAGCCCGGGATCGACCTCGACGGGCTGACGCTGGCGCGCTACGGCTGAGGCCCGGCCGCGCCGTCCGCGCTATCGCCGCGCACGTTTCGCCGGCGGCGCGAACCGCCCCTCGACCAGCGCATACAGCGCCCGCAGACACTGCGCCTGCGCGCCGACCGGGCGGCCCGGCGCCGCCCACGGGTTCCAGCCGAACAGGTCGAGGTGGACCCACGGCACGCCGGCGGCGACGAACTCCTGCAGGAACAGCGCCGCGTTGACCGCACCGGCCATCGGCCCCTCGGCGACGTTGTTCAGGTCCGCCACGCCGCTCTTCAGCCGCGGTCGATAGGGTGCCCACAGCGGCATACGCCACATCGGGTCGGCCTCGCGCTCGGCGTGCGCCAGCAGTTCGGCCGCCAGCGCCTCGTCGTTGGCGAACAGCGCCGGCAGGTCGGGGCCGAGGGCCACCCGCGCCGCTCCGGTAAGCGTCGCCAGGTCGATGAGCAGCGCCGGCTTCTCGCGGCACGCTTCGTCGAGCGCGTCGGCGAGGATCAGCCTTCCTTCGGCGTCGGTGTTGCCGATCTCCACCGTCAGCCCCTTCCTCGAGGTGATGACGTCGAGCGGCCGCAGCGCGTTGCCGGCAATCGCGTTCTCCACCGCCGGCACCAGCACGCGCAGCCGCACCGGCAGCTTCGCCTCGACGATCGTCTGCGCCAGGGCCAGTGCGTGCGCGGCGCCGCCCATGTCCTTCTTCATCAGCTTCATGCCGTCGGCGCCCTTGATGTCGAGCCCGCCGGTGTCGAAACACACGCCCTTGCCGACCAGCGTCACCTTCGGGTGCTTCGCCTCGCCCCACGTGAGGTCGATCAGCCGCGGCGCGTCGGCTGCGGCGCGGCCCACCGCGTGGATCAGCCCGTAGCCGTTCTTCAGCAGCGCCTCGCCGACCACCACGCGCGAGCGCATGCCGAGCCGGCGCGCCATCGTCACCGCCGAGCGCGCCAGCGCGGTCGGCCCCATGTCCTGCGCCGGCGTGTTGATGAGGTCGCGCGCCAGCGCCGCGGCTTCGACCGCGCGCTCCACCGCCGCGCGGTCGGCGTGGCGCGGCCACACCAGCGCGGCGGGCGCGCGCTCGGCGCGGCGATAGCGGGTGAACTGGTAGGCGCCGATGCCCCAGGCCAGCGCCAGCCGCTCGGCGGTGGCGCGCGACAGGTCGCCGCATTGCCAGGCGCCCTCGGGCAGGCGCAGCGGCAGCCCGGCCAGCCGCCAGAAGTCGGCGCTCGAGCCGTCGCCGGCGAACACGAAGACCGCCTCGGGCGACGCCTCGCCCGGCAGCAGCGCCAGTTCGCCGGCGCGGCCCCTGAAGCCGGAGCCCTGCAGCCAGCGCCGGTGCTGCGCGCCTGCCGAGCGCAGCCACTGCGGCACGTCGGCCTCGCGCAGCAGGGTGAGCGCGGCGGCGCCGCGGGACGAGGTGGCGAAGGCGGACGAACCCATGGCCGTGTGATCCGAAAGAAGTGCGTAGCACGCGCGACGGGCGCGATTGTCCATCAGGTGCGGGCCGCCTTGCGGTGACGTGCCAAACTTTCCCTCCCGTGTCGCGCCACCGCACTTG
>JBHJND010000475.1:0-3180 GCA_048497655.1 Caballeronia novacaledonica | reverse complement strand
GCCACAAGCCGTGGGAACTGGCCAAGGACCCGGCGAGCCGCGACCTGCTGCACGCGGTCTGCAGCGACGTCATCGGCTGCTTCCGCCTGCTGACGATCTACCTGGCGCCGGTGCTGCCGGCCACCGCCGAGCGGGTGGCGCGCGAGCTGTTCGGCATGTCGCGCGGCTTCACCTGGGACGACCTGCGCGCCCCGCCGGAGAGGATCGCGCCATACAAGCACCTGATGACGCGGGTCGACGCCAAGCAGCTCGAGGCGCTTTTCGAGCCGCCGGCGCCGCCGGCCGACGACAAGCCGCTGCCAGGCGGCGCGCCGATCGGCGAGACGGCCACCATCGACGACTTCGCGAAACTCGACCTGCGCGTCGCGCGGATCGTCGATGCGCAGGTCGTCGAGGGCTCGGACAAGCTGCTCAAGCTGACGCTCGACGTCGGCGAGGGCCGCCACCGAACGGTGTTCGCCGGCATCAAGTCGGCCTACGAGCCGCAGGCGCTGGTCGGCAGGCTCACCGCGATGGTGGCCAACCTCGCGCCGCGCAAGATGAAGTTCGGCGTGAGCGAGGGCATGGTGCTCGCCGCCAGCCACGCCGACGAGAAGAGACAGCCCGGCATCTTCCTGCTCGAGCCGCATACCGGCGCCCAGCCGGGCATGCGGGTGAAGTAGGCCGCCGCCACCACGGCGCCGTTTCGCGGCGCTCTGTGCTTCGATCGCCAGCCGCGCCGCGCGGCTGCAGCCGCTGCCGGCCGGCCCGCCGGTTTGCATCGAATGCGCATGTCATTAACATGTCGTTCGCACGCTGCACCGACCGATGCCCGCCGGACCGAGAAAAAGACCGCCCGCCTGACGCTGCTGCTCGACCCGCGCAAGAAGGCGATGTTCGAGGAGATCTGCGAGGCGCAGGACCTGACGCCGTCGCAGGTGGTGCGGCAGATGATCCGCGAGTACATCATCGAGCACGCCGGCAGCCGGCCGCTGCCGACGTGGCTGCTGACGGCCTCGCGCCGCAGGCCCGGGCCGTAGGCGCGCCGCCGTGACCGCTCCCGCCGACTGGCTGGCGATCGACTGGGTGCTGGCGGCGATCGCCGGCTGGATCGCCATCGGCGCCGCAGGCGTGCTTCGGCCGCACAACTTCCACCTCGTCGCCCGCGTGCTGTTTCCGCTCGGCGCGGCGCTGTGCCTGCTGGTGGCCGTCGCCGCCGGCCTGGCGCTGTTCGCCGGCGCCGAGACGGCGGTGCTGCCGCTGGGCCTGCCCGGCCTGCCCTTCCACCTGCGTCTGGACGCCCTGTCGGCGTTCTTCCTGCTGCTGCTCGGCGCGGCGTCGGCGGGAATCTCGGTGTTCGCCGCCGGCTACTTCCGCAAGGGCGAGGGCACGCCGCCCGGCGTGCTGTGCCTGCTGTACCACCTGTTCCTCGCCGGCATGGCGATGGTCCTGCTGGCCGACGATGCCTACGTGTTCATGGTGATGTGGGAGCTGATGGCGCTCGCCTCCTTCTTCCTGGTCACTGCCAACCACACCATCCCGGCGATCCGCCGCGCCGGCTACCTGTACCTGCTGATCGCCCATGTCGGCGCGCTGGCGATCCTGCTCGCCTTCGGCGTGCTGCAGGCAAACACCGGCGACTACACCTTCGAGAACATGCGCGCGCAGGCGCTGACGCCGTTCTGGGCCTCGGTGGCCTTCCTGCTCGCCTTCTTCGGCTTCGGCGCCAAGGCGGGCTTCCTGCCGCTGCACGTCTGGCTGCCCGAGGCGCACCCGGCGGCGCCGTCGCCGGTGTCGGCGCTGATGAGCGGCGTGATGCTGAAGACGGCGATCTACGGCCTGCTGCGCGTCGCCTTCGAGATCCTGCCCGTGCAGCATGCATGGTGGGGCGTGCTGGCGCTGGCACTCGGCCTGTTCACCGCCCTGTTCGGCGTCGTGTTCGCGGCGATCCAGACCGACATGAAGCGCCTGCTCGCCTACTCGTCGATCGAGAACATCGGCCTGCTGGCGGTCGGCATCGGCCTGGCGCTGCTGTTCAACGGCTACCGCATGCCGGCGCTGGCGGCGCTGGCGCTCACCGCGGTGCTCTACCACGCGCTGAACCACGCCTTCTTCAAGAGCCTGCTGTTCCTCGGCACCGGCGCCGTGCTGCACGCCACCGGCGAGCGCAACCTCGGCAAGCTGGGCGGCCTGCTGCGCCACATGCCGTGGGTCGGCTGGCTGGCGCTGGTCGGCACGCTGGCCGCCGCCGGCCTGCCGCCGCTGAACGGCTTCGTCTCCGAGTGGCTGCTGCTGCAGAGCTTCCTGTTCACGCTCGGGCTGCCGGGCACCTTCGTCAACAACCTGGTTCCGGTGGTCGCCGCCGGCGTGGCGCTGGTGGCCGCGCTCGGCGGCTACGTGATGGTCAAGTTCTTCGGCGTGATCTTCCTCGGCCAGCCGCGCGAGCCGCGGCTGGCCTCGTCGCACGACGCGGCGGCCTGGGAGCGGGCCGGGCTGCTGTGGCTCGCCGCCGGCTGCCTGGCGCTGGGGCTGCTGCCGACGCTGGTGATCGCGCTGATCGACCCGGTGACGCGGGTGCTGGTGGGCGACGGCATCGGCCCGCAGGTGGCGGCCAACGGCTGGCTGCTGCTGGCGCCGGTCAGCCGGGCGCGCGCCAGCTACAGCCCGCTGCTGTTCCTCGCGCTGGTGGCGGCGAGCTTCGCGGTGACCTTCGTGCTGGTGCGCCGCCTGTACCACGGCAGGCTGCGGCGGGCGGCGCCCTGGGATTGCGGCTTTCCGCTGCTCAATGCACGCATGCAGGACACCGCCGAGGGCTTCGGCCAGCCGATCCGCCAGGTGTTCGAGCCGTTCTTCCGCATCGACCGCCACCTGCCGAGCCCGTTCGACCGCCGGCCCTCCTACCGCCTGGAGGCGAGCGACAACCTGTGGCACTGGCTGTACCTGCCGGTGGCGCGCGCCAGCGACGGCGTCTCGCGGCTGGTCGGCAGGCTGCAGCAGGGCCGCATCTCGACCTACCTGATGTACAGCTTCGTCACGCTGCTGGTGATGCTGCTGCTGGTGTTCCGATGAGCGCCGCGCGCCTGCCGGCGGCCCGCCCGGCGGAGGACGCACGATGAGCTTCTACGGCTGGCTCGCCCAGTTGCTGGCCATCGTGATCGCCGTGGCCGGCGCGCCGCTGCTCACCGGCTGGGTGAACCAGTG
>JBHJND010000474.1:0-4421 GCA_048497655.1 Caballeronia novacaledonica | reverse complement strand
TCAGCTGGATCGGCGCGACGAGATTGGTCTGCAGCACCGCGTCGACCTGCGTCGCGTCGGCGTCGGCGAACGGGCCGAAGCACGGCAGCGCGGCGTTGTTGATGAGCGCGTTGCAGCCGCGCGCGGCGGCGATGTCGCGGATCGTCGCCCGGCCGCCTGCGGTGGTGATGTCGGCGGCCAGCGCCTGCACGCGCGGGTTGCGCGTGCCGCCGAGCGACTCGGCCAGCGCCGCCAGCGGCGCGGCGCGGCGGCCGACCAGCAGCAGCCGCGCGCCCGCCTGTGCCAGCGCGGCGGCCAGCGCCGCGCCGATGCCGCCGGAGGCGCCGGTCAGCACGACCGAAAGCTCCCGCGGCGTCATTGGACCGGCCTGCGCGCTGCGCGCTGCGCGATGAGCGCTTCGGAACGGCCGTGCGCGCTAATTGGGCGACCTTCTCGCTGACGCGTGAAGGATTGGCGCTTGGGGCGGCCAGGCGCGCTCATGCCAGCGCCTCTTCAGCGGCGCGCCGTGGCTCCGGCGCCGGCAGCGGCAGGCTGCGGAAGACCTCGCCGTAGAGGCGGTAGAACATCCTCGCCGCGTGGATCACCGCCTGCTGGTCGGCCGGATCGTCGAGCAGGTCCATCAGCTGCGCGAAGTGCGCGGTGTGCTCGCGGTCGAGTTCGCCGTGCGAGCGCAGGTAGGAGAAGGCGCCGTCGGGCAGGTGCAGCGCCTGCTGGATGCGGTCGGCCGCGTGCAGCGCCAGCGCGACGCTGGTGCCTTCGAGCACCAGCACCATGCCGAAGAAGCCGACCGGGTTGCCGCGCGCGATGGTGTCGTAGGCATAGGCCACCATCAGCTCGGTGGCCGGCTGCGGCCGGCCGCGGCGCACCGCCTGCGCGTCGCCGCCGCAGGCGGCGATGTCGTCGAGAATCCACTGGTCGTGGCCGGTCTCCTCGGCGATGTAGTGGTCGAGCTCCGGCGCCAGCCAGGCGAGTCGCTCGGGCAGGGCCGCCTTGCAGGCCGCCAGCAGCGACGCGGTGTGCCTGACGTGGTGGTAGGCCTCGGTCAGGAAGGCGAGGTAGCTCGCCGGCGAGACTTCGCCGCGCAGCGTGGCCTGGATGATCGGCGTTGCGACCAGCGCCGCCCGCTCTTCAGCGGTCGACGCCAGCAGTCGGTCGTGGAACTTCATGGGGCTCCGGCAGGTTGGGAATCTCGGGCGGGGTTTCGGGGAAGAGCGCCTCGGCGTGCAGGCGCGCGATGGCGTCGCGGCGGGGACGGCCGTTGGCGGTGGCCATGCCGGCGGCGGCGGTGAATGGCGCGCCGCCGCGGACCCAGCGGGCGACGCGCGCGTAGTCGGGCAGGCGCAGGTTGGCCCGCGCCACCGCCTGCGCCAGCTCGTCGTCGCCGGCCTGCGCGCGCGCCGGCCAAAGCACGGCGGCCAGCGCCGGCTCGCCGTCGCCGAGGACGACCGCGTGCGCGACTGCCGGCGAGGCGTGAAGTTCGGACTCGACCCACTCGGGCGAAACGTTGCGGCCGAACGAGGTGATCAGCACGTTGCGGCGGCGGCCCTCGATGTGCAGGAAGCCGTCGCCGTCGATGCGGCCGAGGTCGCCGGTGGCGAGCCACGCCGGAGCCGCCGCCCCGTCGGAGCCGAGGTAGCCGAGCATCAGCGAGCCGGCGGCCCAGACCTGCCCGTCGCCGTTGATGCGCAGGCGCGCGTGCGGCAGCGCCTTGCCGGCCGAGCCCGGCCGGTCGGCGTCGGGCAGGTTCAGCGCCTGCACCGACCCCGCTTCCGACAGCCCGTAGCCCTCGAATGCGGGCAGGCCGGCGAGTCGGGCCTGGGCGATGGCCGTGCTGCCCACGTGCGCGCCGCCGGCGGCAACGAACTTCAGCGTCGGCAGCGGCGCGGCGCGCATGGCCGCGCGCCACGCGGCCCACGCGCGAAGCATCTGCGGCAGCACGATCACGCTCTCGGCGCGATGGCGGCCGACCGCGGCGTCGAGCGCCGCCGGGTTGAAACCGGAGGAGCCGATGAGGCCGACGCTTTCGGCCGCCGGCACGACCACCGTCGCGCCGGCGGCCAGCGGCGCATAGACGCCGGCGACGTTCTCCAGCAGCACGGGCAGAGGCAGGGCGCACAGGTGCCGGCGCACCGCCAGCGGCGCGAGCGCCTGCAGCAGGCCGTCGGCCACCGCCAGCATCGCCTCGCCGAGGCACACCCCCTTGGGCGTGGCGGTGGTGCCCGAAGTGAAGGTGATCTTGCGCGTGCCGGCGGGCATCCGCGCCAGCGGGGCGACGCGGCGGCTGAAGGTGAGGGTCTCGCCGGCCACGCCGAGCGCCTTGCCGGGCACCGCGCGGGAGGTCATCGGCTCGAGCAGCGCGTCGGCGCCGGCGGCGCCGAGCACGAAGGACTGCTGCTCGGCGGTGAAGAACAGCGGCAGCGGCACGTGCACGACGCCGGGGCGCAGCGCCGCGAGGTCGGTGACGATCCACGGCGGGCCGTTGGGCAGCCGGGTGGCCAGCACGCGCACGCGGCCGGCGACCAGCACTTCGGCGAGCGCGTCGACGGCATCGAGCAGGGCGCCGAAGGACAGCGCCGCGCACGACCCGACGAGTGCCGGTTCGCGCGGCGGATGCGCGCCCAGCCTGGAGAAGAACTCTTCGCCGTTCATCGACGGATCCCGCCTCGCCGCCCGGTGCTCACCGGCGCCGCTGCTGCAGGCGCGCGAGATTGACGAGCAGGTCGCCCGCCAGCACCTTCGGCGCGTGGCGGTAGTAGCTGCCCCACAGCGGCGCCTCGTCGCCGACGCAGCGCCGCTGCGCGGGCGCGAGCGGCAGCGCGCTCAGTCCCCGGTGCCTGAACAGCCGGCGCAACTCGGCGGTGGCGGTGATCGCCGCCCAGCGGAAGCCGGAGTCGACCAGGTGGCGGGCCAGCGCGACCATCAGCCGCCGCCCCTCGCCGGCGCACTGCGAGGCGAACTGCCCGATCTCGACGATCTCCTCGCGGGCCACCGGCCGGCCGACGGCCGCGGCCAGCACCTGCTCGACCGGCTGCGGCAGGTAGCGCTCCAGGAACAGCGGTTCGGCGGCGCTGCGATAGCCGGCCGCCGCGGCGGTCCTGCCGTCGACGCTGCGGCTGGCCAGCACCGGCATGAAGTGCGTCAGCCGGGCGGCGAAGTGCTGCCGGTAGACACCGGCGATGAAGCGCTCGGTCTCGGCGCGGGCGGCGTCGCCGCGCCGATGCAGCAGCAGTTCCTCGCGCGGCGGCACGGTGACCGGCGCGCAGGGGGCGGAGGCTTCCGGCGCCCACAGCGCCGGAGCGGATTCGACAAATGACACGGGCGTTCCTCGATGACGAGGCGCCACGCTAGGGGCCGCACATTAACGTCGGCTTAATGCGGGGCAGCGGGCCGATCGGCCGCCCGGCCTACTGCGCCGGCGGCGAGTGGTCTAATCGGCGCTGTCATTCGCTCCGCTCCGTCTTCAAGCCCCGATGGCCCTGCCCCCGTTGCTGCAGCACCTGCGCCTGCCGGTCATCGGCGCGCCGCTGTTCATCGTCTCCAACCCGGAACTCGTGCTGGCCCAGTGCAAGGCCGGCGTCGTCGGCAGCTTCCCGGCGCTGAACGCGCGGCCGCCGGAACTGCTCGACGAGTGGCTGACGCGGATCACCACGGAGCTGGCCGCTTACCGGCAGGCGCATCCGCAGGCGGCGCCGGCGCCGTTCGCGGTCAACCAGATCGTCCATTCGAGCAACGACCGGCTGCAGCACGACATGGACCTGTGCGTGAAGCACAGGGTGCCGATCATCATCACCAGCCTGCGCGCGCCGGACGCGGTGGTCGAGGCGGCGCACGGCTACGGCGGGCTGGTGTTCCACGACGTCACCACCATCAAGCACGCGCAGCGCGCGCTGGCGGCCGGCGTCGACGGGCTGATCCTGGTCTGCGCCGGCGCCGGCGGGCACGCCGGCCGGCTGTCGCCGTTCGCGCTGGTGCCCGAGGTGCGCGCCTTCTACGACGGCACGATCATCCTGTCGGGAGCCATTGCCGGCGGCGGCGCGATCCTCGCCGCGCAGGCGATCGGCGCCGACCTCGCCTACATCGGCACCCGCTTCATCGCCAGCGCCGAGGCCAACGCCGCCGAGGCCTACAAGCAGATGATCGTCGCCTCGCGCGGCGAGGACATCGTCTACTCGAACCTGTTCACCGGCGTGCACGGCAACTACCTGCGCGGCAGCATCGTCAATGCCGGCCTCGACCCCGACGCGCTGCCCGAGGCCGACAAGAGCGCGATGAACTTCGGCTCCGGTCGCAGCAAGGCCTGGCGCGACATCTGGGGCGCCGGCCAGGGCGTCGGCCAGATCGACGAGGTGCGTCCGGCCGCCGAGATCGTCGAGCGGCTCGAGCGCGAGTACCTGGCGGCCCGCGCGCGCCTCGGCCTGGGC
>JBHJND010000473.1:0-4208 GCA_048497655.1 Caballeronia novacaledonica | reverse complement strand
TGCGCTCTACCGACCACCGGGTCAGCGCCTTCGAGGCCGAGAGCGGCAAGCGGCGCTGGGTCTTCAGCCGGCAGGTGCCGCCGCTGACGCTGCGCGCATCGACCGAGATGGCCTTCGCCGGCGACAACGTGCTGGTCGGCTATCCGGGGGGGCGCCTGGTCGCCGTGTCGCTGGCCAACGGTGCGGCCCGCTGGGAAGCGGCCGTCTCGGAACCGAAGGGAACCACCGAGGTCGAGCGGCTGGCCGACGTGCTGGGCCCGGTGGTCGTGGCCGACGCAGCGGCCTGCGCCGCCTCGTTCCAGGGGCGGGTCATGTGCGCCGACGCTGGCACAGGCTCGCTGCGCTGGGCGCGCGACCTGTCGGCCGGCGGCGGCGTGGGGCGGAACTCGCGTGCCGTCTACGCGGTCGATGCCACTTCGCAGGTGCAGGCGTTCGCCGCCGAGGGAGGTGCCAGCGTGTGGCGCAACGAGCGGCTGACCTATCGGGAACTGACCACCCCGCTTGCCCTGCCGGATGCCGTGGCTGTCGGCGACCTTGAAGGCTACGTGCACTTCCTGTCGCTCGCCGAGGGCGGCCTGCTGGCCCGCGTGCGGGTCGATTCGAGCCCCATCGTCGCCCGTCCGATGGCGTGGAACGACGGCGCGGTCGTGCTGACCACCGACGGCACGCTGGCGCTGCTGGCGCCGCAGCGCTGATCGGCCGCCTGCGACGATGACACCGGTAGTCGCGCTGGTCGGCCGCCCGAACGTCGGCAAGTCGACGCTGTTCAACCGGCTGACGCGCAGCCGCTCGGCCCTGGTGGCCGATTTCCCCGGCCTGACCCGCGACCGCCACTACGGCGAGGGCAAGGTCGGCCCGCTGCCGTACATCGCCATCGACACCGGCGGGTTCGAGCCGGTCGCCGCCGAGGGCATCACCCGAGAGATGGCGCTGCAGGCCGAAGCTGCCATCGCCGAGGCCGACGTCGTCATCTTCATCACCGACGCGCGCGATGGCCTGGTTCAGCAGGACCGGCGCATCGCCGAGCGCCTGCGCCGCTCCGGCCGGCGGCCGATCCTGGTGGTCAACAAGGCCGAAGGGATGTCGCCGGCGGCAACCGCCGAGTTCTACGAACTGGGACTGGGCGATCCCCTGCCGATATCCGCCGCCCACGGCGACGGTGTCGCCGGGATGATGGACATCGCGCTGGCGGGGTTCAGCGCCGCCGTGCCGACCGACGCCGAGGAAGCGGCGGACGGCCGCGTGCGGGTGGCATTCGTCGGCCGGCCGAACGTCGGCAAGTCGACGCTGGTCAACGCGCTGCTCGGCGAGGAACGGATGATCGCCTTCGATGCGCCGGGGACGACCCGCGACGCGATCGAAGTCGAGTTCAGCTACGGCGGCCGCGACTACCTTCTGATCGACACCGCCGGCCTGCGTCGGCGCGGCAAGGTGTTCGAAACGGTCGAGAAGTTCTCGGTGGTCAAGACCCTGCAGGCGATCGACAGCTGCAACGTGGCCGTGCTGCTGTTCGACGGCGCCGCCGAGATCGCCGAGCAGGACGCGCACATCGCCGGCTACATCCTGGAAAAGGGCAGGGCGCTGGTGCTGGCGGTCAACAAGTGGGACGAACTCGACGAGTATCGACGTTCCCTGGTCAAGCACGACCTCGGGCGCAAGCTGCACTTCCTCGACTGGGCGAAGCTGCACTTCATCTCGGCGCAGAAGCGCACCGGCCTCGGCGCGCTGATGCGTTCGGTCGACAGCGCCCACGAGGCTGCCTTCGCCAGGCTGCCGACGCCCCGGCTGACGCGGGCACTGCGCGCCGCGGTCGAAAGGCAGCAACCACCGCGGTCCGGTCATTCGCGGCCAAAGATGCGATACGCGCACCAGGGCGGTCACAACCCGCCGGTGATCGTCGTGCACGGTAATTCCCTCGGCCACATCCAGCCGGCCTACCGCCGCTATCTCGAGGGCTGGTTCCGGCGCGAGTTCTCGCTGGCGGGCACGCCGCTGCGCATCGAATTCCGGACCAGCACAAATCCTTATGCCGGCGCGCGCGAGGCGCGATAGCGGGCGATTTTCTTTTCCGCTACATTGAATTTCCCCGCCGCAGCGCAATCTAGGAACCATTGCGGGCGTCCGCCGCACAGGCGGGGCCGAATCCAGGAAGACGGAGCCGACATGAGCAACAAAGGGCAACTCCTACAAGACCCGTTTCTGAATGCGCTGCGCAAGGAACACGTGCCGGTGTCGATCTACCTGGTGAACGGCATCAAGCTGCAGGGCCAGATCGAATCGTTCGACCAGTACGTCGTGCTTCTGCGCAACACCGTCACGCAGATGGTCTACAAGCACGCCATCTCGACCGTCGTGCCGGCGCGCCCGGTGAACCTGGCCACGGAGTCGGACGCCTGACCACGTTCCAGGTCGAATCCGCGCGCGCGCAGCGCTCTGCGCGCGCCTTCCTCGTCAGCGTAGTCGTCGGCGCACGCGGCGCCTCCGGGCACCAGGCTGCCGACGCGCTCGACGAGACGAGGCAACTGGCCGTCTCCGCAGGATTCGAGATTGCCGGCGAACTGAGCGCGCGTCGCGAGCGCCCCGACGCGGCCTTCTATCTGGGCAGCGGCAAGGTGGAGGAACTCGCAGCCGCGCTGAAGGAGCGCGAGGCGACCGTCGCCGTGTTCGACGTGCCGCTCAGCCCCGGGCAGCAGCGCAACCTCGAGCGGGCATTGAACGTGCCGGTGCTCGACCGGGAACTGCTGATCCTGGAGATCTTCGCGCAGCGCGCCAAGAGCAGCGAGGGCAAGCTGCAGGTCGAGGTGGCGCAGCTCGAGCACCTGGCGACGCGGCTGGTGCGCGGCTGGACCCACCTGGAGCGCCAGCGCGGCGGCCTGGGCAAGACCGGCGGCCCGGGCGAGAAGCAGATCGAGCTCGACCGCCGACTGATCGGCGCGCGGGTCAAGCGTCTGCGCGAGCGCCTGAAGTCGCTCGGCAGGCAGCGGCGCACGCAGCGCCGTTCCCGCGCGCGGCGCGATGTGTTCTCGGTCTCGCTGGTGGGCTACACCAACGCCGGCAAGTCGACGCTGTTCAACGCGATGACGCGCGCCGGCAGCTATGCCGCCGACCAGCTGTTCGCCACGCTGGACACGACGTCGCGCCGCTGCTTCGTCGCCGGCAACCTGGAGGTCGTCCTCTCCGACACGGTGGGCTTCATCCGCGGGCTGCCGCACCAGCTGGTCGACGCGTTCAAGTCGACGCTGGAGGAATCGATAGAGGCCGACCTGCTGCTGCACGTCATCGATGCGTCCTCGCCGGCGCGCGACGCGCAGATGGCTGAAGTCGACCGTGTGCTGGCCGAGATCGGCGCCGCCGAGGTGCCGCAGCTGCTGGTGTTCAACAAGGTCGACCGGCTCGAGCGCGCGGCGGCGGCCGAACGAGACGCCTATGGTAGGATCCGCGCCGTTTTTCTCAGTGCGGCAACGGGCGACGGCATCGAGTTCCTGCGCGAGGCGATCGCCGAGCGTGTGCAGGCCTCGCGCGCGGCCGCCACGGTTGCCCGCCAGCGGCCGGAAGTCCCGGCGCCAACGGCAGCGTCGGCGATCGGCGCCCACGAGTAGCGTTTCGCAACGTCCATGCACTTTCTCTCCGGCATTCTCCTTTCGCTGAACGACCCGCAGTGGGGCCGCGGCTCCGGTTCGGGCGGCGACGAAGGCGAGCGCGACGAGGGCCGCCGCGGCAAGCCGCCGGCGGGCGGCGGCGCGCCGGACCTCGACGAGTTGTGGCGCGACCTGAACCGGCGGCTGAACGGGCTGTTCGGCCGCCGTGGCGGCGGCTCGGGCGGCGGCCAGTCGGGCGGCGGTGGCGGGGGCTTTCGCCCCAACGCGCGCGGCGCCGGCGTCGGCGTGGCGATGGTGCTGGCGGTGGCCGGCCTGATCTGGATCGGCAGCGGCGCCTACATCGTGCAGGAGGGCCAGGTCGCGGTGGTGACCACCTTCGGCCGCTACAGCGAAACGACGCTGCCGGGCTTCCGCTGGCGGCTGCCGTGGCCGGTGCAGGCGCACGAGCCGGTGGACGTGCTGTCGGTGCGGACGCTGGAACTCGGCGCGCGCGGGCGGGCCGACCGCCTGAAGGAATCGCTGATGCTGACCGACGACGAGAACATCGTCGACGTTCACTTCACCGTCCAGTACCGGATCAAGGAGGACGCCAGCGGCGCCCGCGACTTC
>JBHJND010000472.1:0-2141 GCA_048497655.1 Caballeronia novacaledonica | reverse complement strand
GGCCACGGCGCCGGCGGCGGGTTGGAAGGCAAAACGCGTGGCGATCTCGTCGCCCCAGCCGCAATCGTGCAGCACCGCCGCCGCCATCCGCCACGGCTCGCGCGCCGCGCGGTCGCCGCCGGGAAGCGGGAGCTCGCGCAGATAGCCCAGCCGGGTGCAGGCGGCGCCGTCCAGCCGCAGCAGTTCGCCGCCCCACGCCTGGTCGTTCTCGCCGAGCCCGACGCCGTCGAGCGCCACGCCGAGCAGCGGCGTCTCGACCCGGTGCTCGGCCGCCACCGCGCCGATGTGCGCGTGGTGGTGCTGCACGCCGATCGCCGGCACGCCGAGTTCGCCGGCCAGCCGCAGGGCGAGCGCGGTGCTGAAGAAGTCGGGATGCAGGTCGTGGGCAATCGCCTCGGGGCGGACCGCCAGCACGCGCTGCAGGTGTGCCACCGCCTCGTCGAGCGCCTGCCGGCTGGCGGCGTTGTCCAGGTCGCCGATGTGCGGCGACAGGAAGGCCTGTGCGCCGCGCGTCAGGCAGGCGGTGTTCTTCAGATAGGCGCCGGTGGCCAGCACCGCCGGGCCGCGCCGCGCCAGTTCGATCGGCGCCGGTGTGTAGCCGCGGGCGCGACGGACGAAGCACGGCGAGCGGTTGGCGGTCGCGGCCCCGCCCGGCGCGGCGGGGCGGGCACGCACGACACTGTCGTCGCAGCGCACCAGGATGTCGCGGTCGTGCAGCACGAACGCATCGGCGATGCGGCCCAGCCGCTCGACCGCCTCGTCGTTGCCGATCACCAGCGGCTCGCCGCCGGGGTTGGCGCTGGTCGCGACCAGCGCCACCTGCTGCGCCTGCCCGAGCCACCCCGTGCCCTGCGGCCGGCCGGCGGCCTCGTGGAACAGCGGGAACTGGACCGGCGTGTACGGCAGCATCAGGCCGATCTCGGCCAGCCCCGGTGCCACGCCGGGCAGCGCCGCGTCGCTGTCCTCGCCCTTCGGCAGCAGGACGATCGGCCGCTCGACCGCTTCGAGCAGCGCCGCCGCCGCGGCATCGACGCGGGCGAGGCGGCGCGCCGAGGCGACGTTGGCGACCAGCACCGCGAACGGCTTCTCGTCGCGGTGCTTGCGCGCGCGCAGGCGCGCCACCGCGCCGGCATTGCGCGCGTCGCAGACCAGGTGGAAGCCGCCGAGTCCCTTGACGGCGACAATCTCGCCGGCCGCAATCCGCGCCAGCGCCGCGGCGATGACGTCGTCGGTGCCGATCGGCGCGCCCGCCGCGTCGGCCAGCGACAGCCGCGGCCCGCACACCGGGCAGGCGTTCGGCTGGGCGTGGAAGCGGCGGTCGCGCGGGTCCTCGTATTCGCGGCGGCAGGCCGGGCACAGCGCGAAGCGCGCCATGCTGGTCATCGGCCGGTCGTACGGCAGCCCGGCGGTGATGGTGAAACGCGGGCCGCAGTGCGTGCAGTTGATGAACGGGTAGCGGAAGCGGCGATCGGCCGGCTCGAACAGCTCCGACAGGCAATCGCCGCAGGTGGCCGCGTCCGGCGTGATGCCGGTCGTCACCGGGCCGGCGCCGCTGGCCTCGATGCGAAAGCCGGGCGCGATCGACAGCCGCTCGGCGGGCAGCGCCTCGACGCTGTCGATGCGCGCCAGCACCGGCGCCTCGGCGGCGAGACGGCGGCCGAACAGCGCCAGTTGCGCCCCCGCCCCGGCGAGCGCGATCAGCACGCCCTCGCCGTCGTTGCGCACCCAGCCGTCCAGGCCGAGGTCGGTCGCCAGGCGGTAGACGAACGGGCGAAAACCCACACCCTGCACGCGCCCGCGCACGCGCAGCGTCTGCCGCTGCGGTTCGCCGTACACGACACCGTCCATCGCCATCCGCTCAGCGCTGACGCGCCACCTTCGCCTCGAGCTCGGCGACCCGCCGTCGCAGCGCCTCGACGGTCTGGCCGCGTCGCTCGCGGGCGCGCCGGCTGCCTGCGCGCACCCAGTCGAGCCAGGCTGCCATGCCGGCGCCGGTGGTCGCCGAGACCTGCAGCACCTCGATGCCGGGCCGCACGCGGCGCGCGTACTCGATCGCCCGCTTCACGTCGAAGCTCACGTGCGGCAGCAGGTCGACCTTGTTCAGCAGCAAGAGCGAGCTGGCGGCGAACATGTCCGGGTAC
>JBHJND010000471.1:0-1565 GCA_048497655.1 Caballeronia novacaledonica | reverse complement strand
GCTGCACTGCGACCTGCGCGCCGGCGACGTCTTGCACTGGTACTCCAGCTCGGGCTGGATCATGTGGAACGTGCAGGTCGGTGGCCTACTGCTTGGCGCCACCATCGCCCTGTACGACGGCAGCCCGGGCTGGCCAGACTTCGGCCGGCTGTGGCGCTTCGTCGATGAGGCGGGCGTCACCGCCTTCGGCGCCGGCGCGGCATTCTTCGCCAACTGCATGAAGGCCGGCGTCGAGCCGGCGCGCATCGCCGACCTGTCGCGGCTGAAGATGCTCGGCTCGACCGGCTCGCCGCTGCCACCCGAGGCCTACGACTGGATCCACCGCCACGTGCGCGCCGACCTGTGGATCAACCCGATCGCCGGCGGCACCGACTTCGCGGGCGCCTTCGTCGGCGGCAACCCGACCCTGCCGGTCTACGCGGGCGAGATGCAGTGCCGCTGCCTCGGCGCGAAGGTCGAGGCATTCGACGAAGCGGGCAGGCCGCTCATCGACGAGGTCGGCGAGCTGGTGTGCACCGCGCCGCTGCCGTCGATGCCGCTTTACCTGTGGGGCGACGATGACGGCCGCCGGCTGCACGAGAGCTACTTCGACGTCTACCCCGGCGTGTGGCGGCACGGCGACTGGGTGCGCATCACACCGCGCGGCGGCGCGATCATCTACGGCCGCTCGGACGCGACGATCAACCGCTTCGGCATCCGCATGGGCACCAGCGAGCTGTACCGGCTGGTCGAGGACGAGCCCGAGGTGCTCGACAGCCTGGTGGTCGACCTCGAGTACCTCGGCCGCGAGTCGTGGATGACGCTGTTCGTCGTCCTGCGGGAGGGAGCGGCACTCGACGAGGCGCTCATCGAGCGGCTGCAGCGCCGCATCCGCGCCGGCCTGTCGCCGCACCACGTGCCGACCGAGATCGTGCAGGCGCCCGACGTGCCGCGCACGCTTTCGGGCAAGAAGATGGAAGTGCCGATCAAGAAGCTGATGCTCGGCCAGCCGCAGGAGAAGGTCGCCAGTGCCGACGCGATGGTCAACGCGGGCTGCCTCGCCTGGTACCAGGAGTTCGCCCATCGGCACCTGGCGCGCCGCTGAGGGCGCCGACGACCGGGGCGAGCAGGCAAAAAAAACGGCGCCGGGTGACGGCGCCGAATCAATTGTGAGGACAGCCCAGCCGCGAAACCGGACTGCAGGACGAACTCTACGAGCCGAAACTTAAGGGCGACTTATGGTCCGGTGTCCGCCGGCACGGCCGGCAGCCGGAAACCGACCGCCGGGCCCCGCCCGGCCGGCCCGTCGCCGATGAAGGTCTCGCCGCCGTGCAGCCGGGCCACCTCGCGGACGATCGCCAGGCCGAGCCCGCTGCCGGGCGCACGGCTGTCGCGGCCACGGTAGAAGCGGTCGAAGACCCGCTCGCGCTCGTCGGCCGGCAGCCCGGGGCCGCTGTCGCCGACCTCGACCCGCCAGGAGCCGGCTTCCTCGCGCACCGCCAGGGCGACCTCGCCGCCGGCAGGCGTGTAGCGCAGCGCGTTGTCGAGCAGGTTGGTCAGCGCCATGCGCAGCGCCGCCTCGTGGC
>JBHJND010000470.1:0-5378 GCA_048497655.1 Caballeronia novacaledonica | reverse complement strand
GGTCAGCAGCAGCGTGCGGCGCGGCCAGACCTCGCCGCTGTTGACGGCGATCGGCACCACCGGCGTGCCGGTGCGCACCGCCAGGCGTGCACCGCCGGTCTTGTAGCGCCGCGTCGAGCCCGGCGCCGTGCGCGTGCCTTCGGGGAAGATGACGATCCACCAGCCGTCGCGCAGGTGCTCGGTACCCTGGCGGACCACCTGCTCGAAGGCATCCTGGCCGCGGCTGCGGTCGATGTTGATCATGCGCAGCGAGGCCATCGCCCAGCCGAAGAACGGCACCAGGTGCAACTCGCGCTTGTAGACGAAGGTCAGCTGCCGCGGAACGAACGACGGCAGCCAGAACGTCTCCCAGGTCGACTGGTGCTTGGGCAGCAGGATGGCCGGTCCGTCGGGAAGGTTCTCCCATCCCTCGATCCGCCAGGTCACGCCGCAGATGCGCTTCGCTGCCAGGATCGCGAAGCGCGTCCAGAGCGTACACAGCCAGTAGCGGGTCGACAGCGGCGTCACGTACGCGGCAATTACGACCAGCGCCCACGGCATCACCGTCAGCGTGCACAGCAGAACGAAGACCGTCGAGCGCAGGTCTCTCATTGGAAATCGGGGTCAGAGTCGAGTTTCCTTGCGCCGATCGGATGGGCCGCGAAATTCGACTCTGACCCCGATTTCCTAGCCGGCGGCGAGCAGCGACAGGTCGGCGACGCGGTTCATCTCGGCGCGCAGTCGTGCCAGCAGCGCGAGGCGGTTGGCGCGCAGCTTCTCGTCGTCGACGTTGACCATGACGTCGTCGAAGAACTTGTCGACCGGCAGCTTCAGCGGCGCCAGCGACTGCAGGCTCGCCGCGTAGTCGCCGGCATCGAACAGCTGCCGCGCACGTGGCGCGATGCGGGCGAACGCTTCGGCGAGCGACCTCTCTGCGGGCTCGAACAGCAGGTCACTGTTGACGCCGGTCGCCGACGCGCCGCCGGACTTCTTCAGGATGTTGCCGATGCGCTTGTTGGCCGCCGCCAGGCTCTCGGCCTCCGGCAGCTGCATGAACGCGCGCACCGCCGCGAGCCGCTCGGCGATGTCGTCGATCCGTTGCGGCGCCGGCGCGACCACCGACTCGACCTCGTTGGCGCTGTAGCCCTGCTCGCGCAGCAGGCCGCGCAGGCGGTCGTAGAGGAACGCCGCCAGCTCGGCGCCGGCAGGCTCGAACTTCGTCATGCCGTTGAAGGCCTGCCCGGCGACGGCGAGCAGCTCGCCGATCGCCAGCGGCAGCCGCTTCTCGCTCAGCTTGCGCAGCACGCCGATCGCGTGCCGGCGCAGAGCGAACGGGTCCTTGTCGCCGGTCGGCTTCTCGCCGATGCCGAACAGGCCGACCAGCGTCTCCAGCTTGTCGGCGAGCGCGACGCAGGTGCCGACCGCGGAGGCGGGCAGCTGGTCGTCGGCGAAGCGCGGCCGGTAGTGTTCCTCGATCGCGGTGGCGACGTCAGCGGGCTCGCCGTCGTGCTGCGCGTAGTAGCGGCCCATCAGGCCCTGCAACTCGGGGAACTCGCCGACCATGTCGGTGCGCAGGTCGGCCTTGGCCAGCCGCGCCGCCCGCTCGACGTGCGTGCGGTCGATGCCGAGCATCTTGGCGATCTCCACCGCGATGCCGGTGATCCGCTCGACCCGCTCCAGCTGCGAGCCCAGCTTCGCGTGATAGATCACGTTCGACAGCAGCGGCAGGCGCGATTCCAGCGTGCGCCTGCGGTCCTGGTCGAAGAAGAACTTGGCATCGGCCAGCCGCGCCCGCACCACCCGCGCGTTGCCGGTGATGATCGCCGACGGGTCGGCCGTCTCCAGGTGCGACACCAGCAGGAACTGGTTGAGCAGCCGGCCGGCATCGTCGCGCAGCGCGAAGTACTTCTGGTTCTGCTGCATCGTCAGGACCAGGCACTCCTGCGGCACGTCGAGGAACTCGCGCTCGAACTCGCTGGCGTAGACGACCGGCCACTCGACCAGCGCGGTGACCTCGTCGAGCAGCTCGCCCGGCATCACCGCTGTGGCGGCGAGCCGGCCGGCCGCTTCGGTCAGCAGCGCCTCGATGCGGGCGCGCCGTTCGCCGAACGAAGCGATCACCTTGCCCTCGACTTCGAGTTGCCGGGCGTAGCTGTCGGCGTCACGGATTGCCAGCGGCCCGCTGGTGTGGAAGCGATGACCGAAGGTCTCGCGCCCCGCCTGCAGGCCCAGCGCGGCCACCGGCACCACCTGCGCGCCGTGCAGCGCCACCAGCCGGTGCGCCGGGCGGACGAACTGCACGGTGGTCGTGCCGTCGGCGAGCTGGTAGCTCATCACCTTCGGGATCGGCAGCTTCCCGATGGCCTCGTCGAGCGCCGCCTGCAGGCCGTCGGCGAGGTCCGTGCCCGGCCGCGTGCCCTCGTAGATCAGGACCTCCTGCTTACCGTCGCTCTCGCACTTGAGCCGCCGGTGATCGACGTCGGCACCAAGCGCGGCGAGCTTCTTCAGCAGGGCGGGCGTCGCGTTGCCCTGCGCATCGAGGCCCACCGAAACCGGCACCAGCTTCTGCCGGAACGGCTGGTCGGGCGAACGCGCGACGACCGACGAGATGTGCACGGCGAGCCGGCGTGGTGCGCCGAAAGCCGTCGTCGTGCTGTCGGACGAGAGGAAGTTGCGGCTGCGCAGCCCCCTCTCGATGCCGGCGGCGAACGCCTCCGACAGCGTCTTCAGCGCCTTCGGCGGCAGTTCCTCGGTGTTCAGTTCGACCAGCAGCGAGGCCATCTACGCGGCCTCCTTCTTTGCCGCCGCGCCGAGCATCGGGAAGCCGAGCCGCTCGCGCGAGTCGTAGTAGCTCTGCGCGATCGAGCGCGACAGCGCGCGGATGCGGCCGATGTAGGCGGCGCGCTCGGTGACGCTGATCGCGCCGCGCGCATCGAGCAGGTTGAAGGTGTGGCCGGCCTTGAGCACCATCTCGTAGGCGGGCAGGGCGAGTTCCGCCTCCATCAGCCGCCTGGCCTCGGCCTCGAACAGGCTGAACTGGCCGAGCAGCACCTGCGGGTCGGAGGCTTCGAAGTTGAACCTGCTCTGCTCGACCTCGTTCTGGTGGAACACGTCGCCGTAGCGCAGCACTCGTTCGACGCCGCGGTCCTTCCAGGTCGTGTAGACGAGGTCGAACACGTTGTCGACGTTCTGCAGGTCCATGCACAGGCGTTCCAGGCCATAGGTGATCTCGCCGGTGATCGGCCGGCACTCCAGCCCGCCGACCTGCTGGAAGTAGGTGAACTGCGTGATCTCCATGCCGTTCATCCAGACTTCCCAGCCAAGGCCCCAGGCGCCGAGCGTCGGGTTCTCCCAGTTGTCCTCGACGAAGCGGATGTCGTTCTTCAACGTGTCGATGCCCAGCGCGCGCAGCGAGCCGAGGTACAGGTCGATGATGTCGGTCGGCGAGGGCTTCAGCACGACCTGGTACTGGTGGTGCTGGTGCAGCCGGTTGGGGTTCTCGCCGTAGCGGGCGTCCTTCGGCCGGCGCGACGGCTGCACGTAGGCGGCACGCCACGGCTCCGGGCCGATCGCGCGCAGGAAGGTCGCCGTGTGCGACGTGCCGGCGCCGACCTCGAGGTCGATCGGCTGCAGCAGCGCGCAGCCCTGCGCGTTCCAGTAGCTCTGCAGGCGGAGGATGGATTCCTGGAAGGTGATCATCGGGATGCCACGGAGCGGCCACCGTGCGGCGGTGGCAGGGCCGCGAATCTTACCGGCTGCTGCGCGCGCGGACGCCGGCGATGCCGGCTGCCGCGAGCGCGAGCAGCACCAGCGCCAGCACCGGCGCGTCGCCGTGGCGCAGGTACGGCGTGTCGCCGCGGCGGCCCTGCACCTCGCCGCCGAGCACGCCGCGAGTCAGGTAAGGCAGTTGCGCCACTACCTGGCCGCGCGCGTCGACGATCGCCGTGGCACCGGTGTTGGTCGCCCGCAGCACCGGCCGGCCGGTCTCCAGTGCGCGCATGCGCGAGATCTGCAGGTGCTGCGGCAGTGCCAGCGAATCGTCGAACCAGCCGAGGTTGGACAGGTTCAGCAGCATCGTCGGCGCCCGCGCCGGATCGCGCCACGCCCGGCGGATCTCGGCGCCGAACAGGTCCTCGTAGCAGATGTTCACGGCAATGTGCTGGCCGGCGAGTTGCAGCGGCGGCTGGTACGGGTCGCCGCGCTGCTGGTCGCCGATCGGCATCTGCATCGCGTCGACGAACCAGCGGAAGCCCCACGGGATGAACTCGCCGAACGGCACCAGGTGCCGCTTGCCGTAGCGCTGCGGGGCGCCGCCCGGCGCCAGGCCGACCGCGCTGTTGTAGTACTGCCCGCGAGGCTCCTCGATGAAGATGCCGAAGACCAGCGCGGTGCCGCGGCGCGGCACTTCGGCGAGAGCGTCGAGCGTCGGCTGCGGCAGGTGCGACAGCGGCAGCGGCAGCACCGACTCCGGCAGCACGACCAGATCAGCCTGCGCCGCGTTGGCCAGCAGCGGCAGGTAGGCCGCTTCGCTGAGCGCCATGCCGCCGTCGGCGAACTTCAGGTTCTGCGGCACGTTGCCTTGCAGTAGCTGAACCCGGATCGGCTCGCCCGCCGGCGAGGTCCACTCGATGGCGCGCAGCGCCTGCCCGCCGGCGAGCAGCGCCGCTGCCAGCGCGGCCGGCGCCAGCAGCCGGCCGCGCCGCGCGCGCACGGCAAGCGCGGCGCAGCCGGCAATCAGCGCGGAGGCCAGGGTGACGCCGTGCACGCCGACGACCGGCGCGAAGCCCGCCAGCGGGCCGTCGGTGTGCGCGTAGCCGCTCGCCAGCCACGGGAAACCCGTCAGCAGCACGCCGCGCAGCCACTCGGCGCCCGCCCATGCGGCCGGCAGCGCGAGCAGGGCGCGCGGCATCGCGCCGGCCGCCAGGCGCGTGCCCAGCCAGAGCGCGAACGCGGGGTAGAGGGCGAGGAACGCGCAGAACGCCGCGGTTGCGGCCGCCGCCAGCGGCGCCGGCATCTCGCCGTACACGTGCATGCTGACGTAGACCCAGGAGACGCCCAGGCCGAACCAGCCCAGCCCGAAGGCGAAGCCCGCCAGCGCGGCCTCACGCGGGCGGACAGCGGGAAGGACCAGCGCAAACAGCCCGCCCAGCGCCAGCCACTGCAGCCACGGCAGGTGAAACGGCGCGAAGGCGAACGCGTGCGCGACGCCGAGCAGCGCGCAGAGCGCTGCGCGGACGGCTGGCCTGGCGGCCCAGCCGGCCGCGGCGTGCGGTGAGAAAGGGGTCGGCAAGGTGGCCGTCTGGTCGGGGCGCGCGCAGTCTAGCGACGGGACGGCCGCGGCCCGCCCGGGCTGCCGCCGCTCACTGCTCCGGCCGCGCCTGCTGGTCGGCGAACTCGCG
>JBHJND010000469.1:0-1731 GCA_048497655.1 Caballeronia novacaledonica | reverse complement strand
GCACCCCTGTGTCCGCCTGTACCGCGCCGCCAACGACACCGTGCGACTGCCTTGCTTCTGGCTGCGGACGGACCTGCTCATGCTGCCGGCGTTCGGCGGATTCACCGGCGGCGCGCCGATCGTGCGCGAGGCCGGCGATCGAGTGCTGGCGGTGGCCGACGACCGGCTGGTCGAGATTCCTGCCGCTTCCCGCGCTGCCTGAGGGCGGCCGCGCACCTCGCATGCGGCGGCGCGCGGCGCCGCGCCGTCTCTCCACGGTCGCGGATGACGCGGGTCAAGGAGCCGTTGCAAACCCGCACAACGGGCGGCACAACAGGCGGCACAACAGGTCCGCCGTTGACGTGAGTCACGGCAGCGCCACTGCCGGCGGTCAACATTGACCTGCCCTTTGACAGTCGCAGCACGAGCAGATGCAGGGATCGTCGATCACGCCCGCCGACAGGCAGCGCCGGCTCGACGCAATCCTCGAGCGGCACGGCAAGGCGCGCGCCGAACTCGTGCAGATCCTGCGCGAGGTCCAGGAGCCCGAAGGGTGGGTCCGGCCGGAGGCGCTCACCTCGATCGCCCGCGCGCTCAGGTTGCCGCGCGCCCGTGTCGAAGGGGTGGCCGGCTTCTACGGCTTCCTGCACCTGGCCCCCGGCGGCCGCTACCGGCTGCTCTTCTCCGACAACGTCACCGACCGCATGGCCGGTTCCGAGGCGTTGCTGGCGCGGCTGTGCGAGCTGCTGTGGGTCGAGCGCGGCAGGACCTCCGAGGACGGCCTGGTGTCGGTCGACACCACCTCGTGCACCGGCATGTGCGACCAGGGCCCGGCGCTGCTCGCCAACGGCTGGGCGATCCCCCGCCTGACGAAGCAGCGCGTCGAGCAGATCGCCGAGCTGGTGCGCGGCGGCAAGCCGCTCGCGCAGTGGCCGCGCGAGCTGTTCGTGGTCGACGACAACATCCGTCGCCGGGACATCCTGCTCGATGCCGGACTGGCGGCGGGCGAGCCGGTCCGCGCCGCGCT
Organism: Caballeronia novacaledonica; assembly: GCA_048497655.1. GTDB lineage: Bacteria > Pseudomonadota > Gammaproteobacteria > Burkholderiales > Burkholderiaceae_F > JADJWR01. Next base: position 725 of record JBHJND010000469.1, on the reverse strand, counting down.
GGCGCGCGGCAGCGGCTCGCTGCACGAGAGCGCGTCGAACGAGCGCTCCTGGCGGGAGGCGATCGAGATCGCGCCGCAGGGGCCGCGCGCCGTGCTGGAGGAACTGAAGCTTTCGAACCTGCGCGGCCGCGGCGGCGCCGGCTTTACCACCGGGCTGAAGTGGGAGGCCTGCGCGCAGGCCGCCAACACGCCGCGCTACGTGGTGTGCAACGCCGACGAGGGCGAGCCCGGCACCTTCAAGGACCGCGTGCTGCTCGCCTCGCACGCCGACCTGGTGTTCGACGGCATGACGGTGGCGGCCTACGCGGTCAGCGCCCGCCACGGCTTCCTTTACCTGCGCGGCGAGTACCGGCACCTGCTGGCGCCGCTGCAGGCGGCGCTCGACCGGCGCCGCCGCGAGGGCCTGCTGGGGCCGAGCATCTGCGACTGGCCGGGCTTCGACTTCGACATCACGATCCACCTCGGCGCCGGCGCCTACGTGTGCGGCGAGGAGTCGGCGCTGATCGAGTCGCTCGAAGGCAAGCGGGGCACGCCGCGCAACCGCCCGCCGTTTCCGGTGACCAACGGCTACCTGGACCGGCCCACGGTCGTGAACAACGTCGAGACCTTCGCCGCGGCCTGCCTGGTCGCGCAGCAGGGCGGCGACTGGTACGCGGCGATCGGCACGCCGCGATCGAGCGGCACCAAGCTGCTGAGCGTGTCCGGCGACTGCGCGCGGCCGGGCG
>JBHJND010000468.1:0-4986 GCA_048497655.1 Caballeronia novacaledonica | reverse complement strand
GTCGCGCTCGCGCAGCCACACCCGCCAGCCGGTGGTGAAGCCGAACGACACCCCGGCCAGCACCGAGCCGAGGCCGATGCCGATCAGGAAGGTGAACCCCTGCCGCAGGCCGGCGAACCAGGTGACCGCCAGCCATGCGGCGACCGCGAGCAGCACGAGCGCCAGGCGCCTGGACGATGGCATCGGGGAAGAGCGGCCGGGGAGCGACGGGAGGCTGCGATCGTACTGAAGCCGGCGCGGCAACGCGCGGCCGCGTATCGGCGCGGTTCAGCCGGCGCCGAAGGCGGTGCGCAACTGCATCAGGAACTGCTGCAGCCGGGTGGGCACGTTGGCCATCTCCCGGCCCGAGCGCGACCAGTCGACCATCGACTCCGGGTACAGGCGCACCTGCCGCCCGCCGAGCACCTCCGACAGCACGAACCACTGCGTCGCCGCCCAGTGGCCGGTGTTGCAGAACGACACCGTCGGCAGGTCGGCGTCGATGGCGAGCCGCCGCGCGGTGGCGCCGATAGCCTGCGGCGAGGCGAGCTGCGCGGTGCCGGGAACGAACCAGACCGTGTGCTCGACGTTCTTCGCGCCGACCAGGGTGCCGGGGGCGCGCGCCGCCGGGTGCTTCTTCTCGCCGAGGAAGAAGGCCGCCGGCCGCGCGTCGAGCAGCCGTGACGAAGAACTGCCGGACGCCGCGGCCACCTGCGCACGGGTGGCCAGCCAGCGGTCGTCGATGCGCACCTGATAGGTCGTCGGAGCGGGTGCGGACGGCGCGGCGGCGGTCGGCAGCCCGGCGGCGAGCCAGGACTTCATGCCGCCGTCGAGTATCGACACCTGATCGACGCCGGCGGTCTTCAGCGTCCAGTACACGCGCGCCGCGGCGCCGAAATCGGTGGCGTCGTCGCCTTCGTGGACGACCACCACCGGCGTCGATGCGTCGACGCCGAGCCGCTGCAGCAGGGCCGACAGCGAAGCCGCATCGGGCAACCGGCCCGGGTTCTCGGGCGGCCCGCGCCAGTCGGCGTACGGCGCGGCCACCGCCCCAGGAACGTACGCCAGGTCGTCGGCGACGCGTATGTCGACGACGCGCAGTGTCCCGTCGTTCAACCGCGCCGCCAGTTCGCCGGGAGCGAGCAGCGGCGGCAGCGCGGCGGCACTCGCCGCGCCGGCCAGCGGCAGCAGCAGGAGGACGAGTCGGACGAGCCAGGTCTTCATTTATTTGCGGGCCATTCGGCCATCGGCGGATCTGCGGTTGCGATGATGCACCGGCGCGGGGCGAGCGTTCAGAACCGCCGGTAATGGGCGTATGTCCCCTCCCACGCCGATTGATTCCGGTCACGTCGGAGCAGAGCGTGGCGGCTACAGTGGCCCGAGGCCAGACACCGGGGGTGTACGCGGTGCCGAAGACCAACGCCGATCTCGCGGCTGCCTTCGAGCGGACCGCCGACCTGCTTGAACTGCAGCAGGCCAACCCGTTCCGCGTGCGCGCCTACCGCAACGCCGCGCGCCTGGTGGGCGAACTGAAGCTCGACCTGGTGGCGCAGGTCGTGGCGGGCAGGCCGCTGCCCAAGCTGCCCGGCATCGGCGCCGACCTCGCCGGCAAGATCGAGGAATTCGGGCGTTCGGGACACCTGGCGCTGCTCGACCGGCTGCAGCGGCAGGTCCCGTCCGGGCTGACCGAGATGCTGCAGCTCCCCGGGCTCGGGCCGAAACGGGTGCGCGCGCTGTACGAGGAACTGCACGTCACCACGCTGGCCGCCCTGTCGCGCGCGGCGCGCGACGGCCGCATCCGAGAACTGCCCGGCTTCGGCGCCAGGACCGAGGCGCGCATCCTCGAGGCGATCGACGCGCACAGTCACAAGTCGCAGCGGCTGAAGCTGGTCACCGCCGCCCAGTACGCCTCGGCGCTGATCGGCTGGCTGCGCGGGGCACCCGGCGTCGGCGAGGTGGCAGCGGCCGGCAGCCTGCGCCGCTCGCGCGAAACGGTCGGCGACCTCGACCTGCTCGCCTGCGCGGCCGACGGCGCCGCGGTGTGCCGTCACTTCGTCGCCTATCCGGAGGTCGCCGAGGTGCGCGCCGCCGGCGACACGCGCGCCACGGTGCTGCTCGCCTCCGGCCTGCAGGTCGACCTGCGGGTGGTGCCGAAGTCGAGCTTCGGCGCGGCGCTGCTGTACTTCACCGGCTCGAAGGCGCACAACATCCGGCTGCGCACGCTGGCTCTCGAGCGGGGACTGAAGCTGAACGAGTACGGGCTCTTCGCAGGCCGCAGGACGGTGGCCGCCGCCAGCGAGCAGGAGGTCTACCAGGCGCTGGGCCTGCCGTGGATCGCGCCGGAACTGCGCGAGGACCGCGGCGAGATCGAGGCGGCGCAGTGGCACTCGCTGCCGGCGCTGATCGAGCGGGCCGACCTGGCCGGCGACCTGCACGCGCATACCGACTGGAGCGACGGCACGGCCGGCATCGAGGCAATGGCGCGCGCGGCGCGGCGGCACGGCCTGTCGTACCTGGCGATCAGCGACCACAGCCGGCGGCTGACGGTGGCGCACGGGCTGGATCCGCAGCGGCTGGCCCGCCAGTGCGCCGAAGTCGAGCAGCTGAACCGCACGCTCGACGGAATTGCGCTGCTCACCGGCATCGAGGTCGACGTTCTCGACGACGGCAGCCTCGACCTGCCGGACAAGGCGCTGGCGCCGCTCGACGTGGTGATCGCCGCGGTGCACTCGAAGTTCGACCTGCCGCGCGCGGCGCAGACCCGGCGCATCCTCGCCGCGCTCGACCACCCAAAGGTCAGCATCCTCGCCCACCCTGTCGGCCGGCTGATCGACCGTCGCGAGCCCTACGACGTCGACATGCTGGCGGTGATCTGCAAGTGCAAGGCGCGCGACGTGGCGCTGGAGCTGAACGCGCACCCGGAGCGGCTCGACCTGACGGACATCGCCTGCCGGATGGCGAAGGACGAGGGGGCGTGCGTCGTCATCAATTCGGACGCGCACTCGGAGCACGAGTTCGACAATCTCGAATTCGGCATCGGCCAGGCCCGGCGCGGCTGGCTGGAGAAGGCAGACGTGATCAACGCGAGGCCGCTGCGCAAGGTGCGCGCCTGGCTGGCCGGCAAGGAGGCACGATGAAGATCAGTTCGACCGCGTTTGCGGACAACGGCGAGATCCCGGCGGTGCACACCTGCGAGGGCCGCGACGTTGCGCCGCCGCTGCAGTTCGGCGGCGTGCCGGCCGGCGCGAAGTCGCTGGCGCTGATCGTCGACGATCCCGACGCGCCGGACCCGGCGGCGCCGAAGATGACCTGGGTGCACTGGGTCGTCTACGACCTCGCGCCGGCGACGGCGGGCCTGCCCGAGGGCGGCGCGCTGCCCGCCGGCGCGCGCGACGGGCTGAACGACTGGAAGCGCATCGGCTACGGCGGGCCGTGCCCGCCGGTCGGCCGCCACCGCTACTTCTTCAAGCTCTATGCGCTGGACACGACCCTGTCGTTCGCCCATCCGCCGGCCAAGCACCAGCTCGAGCAGGCGATGAAAGGCCACGTGCTGGCGCACGCCGAACTGGTCGGCACCTACGCGCGCCGCGGCCGCAGGTAGCGCGGCTACTTGGTCGCCGCCGCCACCGCCTTTCGCAGGCCCGCCGAGTGCTCGGAGGCCGGCTTGCCGCGCACGAGAATGTCCAGCGGCGTGGCCTCGACCTTGTAATAGGCCCTGTTCAGGCCGTCCCGCACGTCGATCACCGAGCCGTCGAAGCTCAGGCCGATGAAGGCGCCCTTGCTGCGCGAGAAGCTCATCATGTCGGAGGTGAAGGCGACGTTCTCGCCGATGCCGACCGGGCCGGCGGTGATCGAGCCGTCGGCGCCGACCTTGAACTTGGTGGCATACAGGCTGTCTAGCGCCTTCTGGCTGCGAATGACGATGACCGCCTCGGCGGCCTCGCCGCCGAAGGCGATGCCGATGCTGGCCGAGCCGATCGTGTAGAACGCCGGGCCCCTCCACTCGCCTTTCTCGTCGCGCGCCAGCAGCACGCCGGTGCCGCCCGAACCGCCGACGAAGAAGGCGCCCTTGATGATCTGCGGGAAGATCAGCACCCCGCGCGCCTCCTTCAGCGCCTGGCGCATGGCGCCGAAGTTCTTGTCCCGCGCCAGCGATTCGAACGTGATGCGGGACTTCTCGACGAGGCCGCGCGCGTCGGCGGCGTCGTCGGCGCGCGCCAGCGGCGCGGCCAGAAGCAGCGCGGCGCCGGCCGCGCCGGCGAGCAGGCCGCGGCGGCCGAGGGAAGTGCCTGCAGCATTGGTGTGCTGGTTCATCGAAGTCCTCCTCATGCGTGCCGACGGCGTCGGCCCGATTGCGCTGTCCAGTCTAGCCCCGTGCGCCGGCCGATGAAGCGAGGCCCTGATGCCGGCGACCGCCGCGCTGCCACGGGGTGGCCCGCGCCGGCGGTCAGAGCAGCGGCGTGCTCAGCTGCTTCTCGCCGCGCTCGTAGACGACGTTGGCGCGGCCGACCAGCAGCGGGTCGATGGGGCCGATGCCCTCGAGGTCCTTGTTCGCATAGGGCAGCTTGTGCAGGATGTAGCGCATCGCGTTCAGGCGCGCCCGCTTCTTGCAGTCGGACTTGATCACCGTCCACGGCGCGTCGGCGGTGTCGGTGTAGAAGAACATCGCCTCCTTGGCGCGCGTGTACTCGTCCCACTTGTCGAGCGAGGCGACGTCGATCGGCGACAGCTTCCACTGCTTCAACGGGTGGATTTCGCGCTCCTTGAATCTTCGCCGCTGCTCCTTGCGGCTGACCGAGAACCAGAACTTGATCAGGTGCACTTCGCTGTGCACCAGGTTGCGCTCGAACTCCGGACACTGGCGCATGAACTCCATGTACTCCTGCTGGTTGCAGAAGCCCATCACCCACTCGACGCCGGCGCGGTTGTACCAGGAGCGGTCGAACATCACGATCTCGCCGCGCGTTGGCAGGTGCTGCACGTAGCGCTGGAAGTACCACTGGCCGC
>JBHJND010000467.1:0-11979 GCA_048497655.1 Caballeronia novacaledonica | reverse complement strand
ACACCATGACGATGTCGCGCACGCCGGCCACCTGCGCCGGGATCACGTTCATCAGCACCGACGACGGGTAGGCCGCCAGCCCGCCCGGCACGTAGACGCCGACGCTGTCCAGCGGCGTCACCCGCTGGCCGAGCTCGGTGCCGTCGTCCTCGGTGACCGACCAGCTCTCGCCGCGCTGCCTCTCGTGGAAGGACTGGATGCGGCGCGCCGCAGTCTCCAGCGCGGCGCGGTCGGCCACCGGCAGCGACTCCAGCGCGGCGCGCATCTCCGCCGGCGCGATCTCCAGCGCCGCCACCGACGGTGCGTTCATCCGGTCGAAGCGGTTGGTGTACTCGAGCAGCGCCGGGTCGCCGCGCCGGCGCACGTCGTCGACGATCGCCGCCGCGGCCCCGTCGATCCGGCGGTCGGCGGCGGTGTCGATCGCCACCAGTTGCGCGAACGCGGCGTCGAAGCCCTCGTCGCGCGTCGACAGCGCCCTGACCTTCACTTCGCCACCGCCGCTTCGATCCGCTCCACCAGCGGCATCAGTTCCTCGCGCTTGGTCTTCAGCGCCGCCTGGTTGACGATCAGCCGCGAGCTGACGACCGCGATCTCCTCGACCTCGACCAGGTTGTTGGCGCGCAGGGTGCCGCCGCTGGAGACGAGGTCGACGATGGCGTCGGCCAGCCCCGCCAGCGGGGCAAGCTCCATCGAGCCGTACAGCTTGATCAGGTCGACGTGCACGCCCTTGGCGGCGAAGTGCTCGCGGCTGGCGGTCAGGTACTTGGTCGCCACGCGCAGCCGCGCGCCGCGCCGCACCGCGGCCGGGTAGTCGAAGCCGGCCGGCACCGCCACGCACAGCCGGCAGCGGGCGATGCCCAGGTCGAGCGGCTGGTACAGGCCATTGCCGCCGTGCTCGATCAACACGTCCTTGCCGGCCACGCCGAGGTCGGCGGCGCCGTACTGCACGTAGGTCGGCACGTCGGTGCTGCGCACCACCACGATGCGCAGGGTCGGCTCGGTGGTGCCGATGATCAGCCGGCGCGAGGTCTCCGGGTCCTCGAGCGGCGTAATGCCGGCGCGCGCCAGCAGCGGCAGCGTCTCGTCGAAGATCCGTCCCTTGGAAAGTGCAAGCGTGATCATTTCAGCCGTTCGATCTGCGCACCGAGCGCGGCCAGCCGGCGCTCCATCCGGTCGTAGCCTCGATCGAGATGGTAAATGCGATCGACGATCGTCTCGCCGTCGGCGACGAGGCCGGCGATCACCAGGCTGGCCGAGGCGCGCAGGTCGGTGGCCATCACGTGCGCGCCGGAGAGCTTCGCCACGCCGCGCACGATCGCCGTGTTGCCCTCGATGTCGATCTGCGCGCCGAGCCGCTGCAGCTCGAGCACGTGCATGAAGCGGTTCTCGAAGATCGTCTCGGTGATGCGGCCGACGCCGTCGGCGACGCAGTCCAGCGCCATGAACTGCGCCTGCATGTCGGTCGGGAAGCCCGGGTGCGGCGCCGTGCGCAGGCTGACCGCCTGCGGCCGCCTGCCGGCCCGCAGGCGGATCCAGTCCTCGCCGGCCTCCACTTCGGCCCCCGCCTCGCGCAGCTTGTCGAGCACCGCGTCGAGCGTGTCCGGCGCGGCGCCGGTCAGGCGCACGTCGCCGCCGCAGGCCGCAGCGGCGACCAGGAAGGTGCCGGTCTCGATCCGGTCCGGCAGCACGCGGTGTCGCGCCCCGTGCAGCCGCTCGACACCGTCGATCACGATGCGGTCGGTGCCGGCGCCGCGGATGCGCGCGCCCATGGCGGTGAGGCAGCGCGCCAGGTCGACCACCTCCGGCTCACGCGCCGCGTTCTCGATCACCGTCTCGCCGTCGGCGAGCGCCGCCGCCATCATCAGGTTCTCGGTGCCGGTCACCGTGACCATGTCGGTGACGATGCGCGCGCCCTTCAGCCTCGCCGCCTCGGCAACGATGTAGCCGTGCTCGATCTGCAGCCGCGCGCCCAGCGCGCGCAGCCCCTTGATGTGCTGGTCGACCGGCCGCGCGCCGATGGCGCAGCCGCCCGGCAGGCTGACCCGGGCCTGGCCGAAACGCGCCAGCAGCGGCCCGAGCACCAGGATCGAGGCGCGCATCGTCTTGACCAGCTCGTACGGCGCCTCGGCCGAGCCGATCGCGTCCGCCTTGGCGACGACCCGGCTGCCTTCGCGCGCCAGCCGCGCGCCCATGCCCGCCAGCAGCCGGCCCATCGTCGTGACGTCGGCCAGCTGCGGGACGTTCTCCAGCTCCACCTCGTCGGAGGTGAGCAGCGTCGCGGCGAGGATCGGCAGCGCGGCGTTCTTGGCGCCGGCGACCGCGACTTCGCCGGCGAGCGGCGCGCCGCCGGTGATTCTCAGCTTGTCCATCGGCAGGTCGTCGACGGCGGCGGGGCGGATCGCCCGCACCGGGCGGGTGTCGAAAAAGCGCGGGGAGTCGGGCATCGGCAGCTCCGTGGGTCGCCGCCCGCGACATGCGGGCGGACGGAGCGATTGATGCCAGCGGCGTGTGAAACGAGCCGGAAGAATCCGTGAAGCGGCGCCGCCGTCATCGCTGCAGTGCCTGCCACTCGGCCGGGGTCAGCGCCTTGATCGACAGCGCGTGCACTTCCTGGCGCATGCGATCGCCGAGCGCCGCGTAGACCAGCTGGTGCCGCTGCACGCGCGACCTGCCCTCGAAGGCGCTCGACACCACCAGGGCGTCGAAGTGGCGGCCGTCGCCGTCGACGTGCAGTTCCTCGCAGGCCAGGCCTTCGGCGATGTAGCGGCGGACGTCGTCAGGGGTGGGTTCCATGGGTTGCACCGGGTCAGGTCCGGATCTTGTAGCCGCGGGCCAGCATCGACAGCGCCAGCGCCGAGGCCACGGCGCAGGCCGCCAGCACGATCGCCAGACTCAGCCACGGCGAGGCGTCGGACACGGCGAAGAAGCCGTAGCGGAAGCCGTCGATCAGGTAGAAGAAGGGGTTCAGGTGCGACACCACTTGCCAGAACGGCAGCAGGCCGTGCACCGAGTAGAACACGCCCGACAGGAAGGTCGCCGGCATGATCACGAAGTTCTGGAACGCCGCCAGCTGGTCGAACTTGTCGGAGACGATGCCGGCGATCAGCCCCAGCACGCCCAGCAGCGCCGCGCCTGCCAGGGCGAACACGGCGATCCACAGCGGCGCCTTGAACGGCGGCGGCGCGAACCAGACGGTGACGGCGAACACGCCGACGCCGACCACGATGCCGCGCACCACCGCCGCCGTCACGTAGGCGAGGAAGAACTCGCGGTTGGAGATCGGCGGCAGCAGCACGAACACCAGGTTGCCGGTGATCTTGCTCTGGATCAGCGAAGACGACGAATTGGCGAAGGCGTTCTGCAGCAGCGACATCGCCACCAGGCCGGGAATCAGGAAGGCGGTGTAGCCGACCCCGGGGAAGACCTCCACCCGGTCCTCGAGCACGTGGCCGAACACCAGCAGGTACAGCACGCCGGTGAGCACCGGCGCGGCGACCGTCTGGAAGCTCACCTTCCAGAAGCGCAGCACTTCCTTGGCCAGCAGCGTGCGGAAGCCGACCGACCGCTCCGCCGCCGGCAGCGCGCTCAGTCGCCCCGGCGAAGGCCGGGCCCCGGCGTCCGCGACCGGCGAACCCTGATCCCGACCCCGGATCGGGACCGCGGCGGGCCCTGCGCCGGGACCACGGTCGCCGGTGGTGCTGTCGAGCCCGCTCACGCCGCCACCTTCTGCCGGTCGCCCGCCATCAGCTGCATGAACACGTCCTCGAGGTCGGCATGGCCGACCTCGACCTCGTCGACCGTCGCGCCGGCCTCGCGGCACGCCGCCAGCACGCCCTCGACGTCGGCGGCCGAAGCGACGCGCAGCCTCACCCGCCCGTCGCCCTGTTCGATCGCCTGCGCGCGCAGCGCCGGCGGCAGTTCGCCGCTCAGGCGCAGCCGCAGCTGCACGTCGGCCAGCCGCTGCAGCAGCGCCTGCGTGCGGTCGAGCGCGATCAGCCGGCCGCCCTTGAGCATGCCGATCCGCCCGCACAGCTGCTGCGCCTCCTCCAGGTAGTGGGTGGTCAGCACGATCGTGTGTCCTTCGCGGTTCAGCCGGCGGACGAACGCCCACAGGCCCTGGCGCAGCTCGACGTCGACGCCGGCGGTCGGCTCGTCGAGCACGATCACCGGCGGCCGGTGCACCAGCGCCTGCGCCACCAGCACGCGCCGCTTCATGCCGCCGGAGAGCGTGCGCATGTTGGCCTGCGCCTTGCCGGTCAGGTCGAGGTTGGCCATCACCTCGTCGATCCAGTCGTCGTTGCGGCGCAGGCCGAAGTAGCCCGACTGGAAGCGCAGCGTCTCGCGGACGGTGAAGAACGGGTCGAACACCAGTTCCTGCGGCACCACGCCGATCCGGCTTCGCGCGGCGCGGTAGTCGGCCACCACGTCGTGACCCAGCACCTTCGCCCAGCCGCCCGATGCCCGCGCCAGCCCGGCGACGATCGAGATCAGCGTCGTCTTGCCGGCGCCGTTCGGGCCGAGCAGGCCGAAGAACTCCCCCTGCTCGACCCGCAGGCTGACCCCGTCGAGCGCGGTCACGCGCGGGTAGCGCTTGACCAGCTCGTTCACTTCGATGGCAGCGACTGCGGACATGTACAAACGAAAAGGCCGCCGGACTGAGCGTCAGTTCGGCGGCCGGCGAATTGTAGAAGCTTCGACGACCCGGTCTTCAGGATCCGGCGTGAGCGCCGAGGTCGAGCAGGCCGTCGACGCCGTACAGCCTCGCCAGGCTGGCGACGTCGGCCGGCACGCCGGAAAGCACGAGCCGGCCGCCGCGCGCGATGGCCTGCCGCTGCCACTCGAGCAGCAGCGCGATCGCCGCCGTGTCGACCTCGGTCACCGACGCCAGGTCGAAGGCGAACTCGCCGCGCGCGATCGCCGCGCCACCCTCGGCCAGCAGTTCGCCGGCGTTGGCGTTGGTGATCGAGGCGGCTTCGAGCTTCATCGCCGCGCCGCCTCGCCCGGCACTCACGAGGCCTTGCCCTCGAGCGCCTTGTTGCGCTCGGTAAGCGACTTGATCAGGCCGTCGATGCCGCCGCGGTTGATCTCGCCGGCGAACGTGTTGCGGTAGTTCTCGACCAGCCAGACGCCGAGCACGTTGACGTCGTAGATCTTCCAGCCGGCGGCCGTCTTCTCCAGCCGGTAATCGAGCTGGATCGGATCGCCGCGCGACGGCACGGCCTGCGTGCGCACCGTCACGTCGGTTTCGCTCGGCTCGGAACGGAACGGCTTCATCTGCACCTGGTAGTCCTTCGCGGCCGACACCGCGCCGGCGTAGGTGCGCACCAGCAGGCTGCGGAATTCGCGCGTCAGCGCCTGCCGCTGCTCGGGCGAGGCGTCGCGCCAGCCGCGGCCGACCGCCAGCCGGGTCATCTTCTCGAAGTTGACGTAGGGCAGGATCTTCTCGTCGACCAGCCCGTTCAGCCGCGCGATGTCGCCCGACTGCAGCGTCGGATCCTTGCGGATCGACGCCAGCACGTCTTCGGACAGCGACTTGACCAGGGCATCGGGCGCACTCATCGAGGCGCTGGCGACGCCCTGCGCCTGCACCGCCTGTCCATGCGCCATGCCGCCGCCGATCAGCGCGGCAAGAGCGAGCGAGGTGACCAGGGTTCTGTAGCTCATCGTTGCGCTTTCCTCTTCCTGTCCAGCATGTTGCCCGGCGGGCCCTGCCGGCCCTTAACGCGTCGCCGCGGGCTTCGGTTGATCGGCCGCGGGCTGGCCCGCAGCCGGTTGCTTCGGCGCCGGCGCCTCGTCGGCGTCGTCCTCTTCCGGGTCCGTGAGGCGCGGCGGGTTGCCGTCGTAGACGAGGTTGCGCCGAAACTGCAGGAAGGCGTCCCGCACGAACTGGTACCTGTCCAGCGCCGCCGCCTCCAGCACCTTTTCAGCCGGCAGCAGGCTCGCGCGCGTGTCGACCAGACGGGCGCCGACCAGCGAGTTGCGCACCGGAACGTCCTGGATGTACCAGATCGGATCGGTGCCGAGGAAGTCGAACAGCCGGCCGAAGGTGTCGCGGACCGAACTCGGCCCGAGCAGCGGCAGCACGAAGTACGGCCCCGGCTGCAGGCCCCAGCGGCCCAGCGTCTGGCCGAAGTCCTCGTTGCTCCTCTGCAGGCCGATCTTCGCCGCGATGTCGAGGCAGCCGGCGATGCCCAGCGTGCTGTTGATGGCGAGCCGGCACAGGTCGGAGGCCGCCGCCACCGGCTTGCCCTGCAGCAGGTTGTTGATCGCGTTGACCGGCTCGAGCAGGTTGAGGAAGGCGTTGTTGATGCAGCCGCGGATGTCCTCGTTCACCACCGCCTCGTAGGCCTGCGCGATCGGCTTCAGCACCGCACGGTCGACGCCGTCGTTGAACTCGAACACGTTGCGGTTGTAGACCTCCCACGGGTCGGCCGGGTTCGAGCCGGCCCCCGGCGGGATCGACGCGCAGGCGGCCAGCGCGCCGGCGAGCAGGACGGCCGCGACCAGGCGGCCGCACAGGCGCAACGCCGTCACCGCCGCCTCACTTCTTTGCCTCGCTGCCGCCCTCGGCGGCGCGGTTGTAGAGCATCTGGCCGATCAGGTTTTCCAGCACCACGGCCGACTGCGTCATCCTGATCGTGTCGCCGGCGGCCAGGCTCTCGTCCTCGCCGCCGGGGTTCAGCCCCACGTACTGGTCGCCGAGCAGGCCCGCGGTGAGGATCGACGCCGAGGTGTCCTTCGGAAACGCGTAGCGCTTCTCCAGTTCCATCGTCACCACGCCCTGGAAGGTCTTGCCGTCGAGCGAGATCGACGACACCCGGCCGACCGTCACGCCGGCGCTCTTCACCGGCGCGCGCGGCTTCAGCCCGCCGATGTTGTCGAAGCGGGCGGCGACCGTGTAGGTCTCGCCGACCGTCATCGCCGCCAGGTTGGCCGCCTTCAGCGCCAGATAACCGATAGCCACGAAGCCGGCCAGCACGAACAGGCCGACCAGCGTCTCGACTCCCCTGCGTGTCATCGCTTGTCCTTTCCCTTCACCGCGGCGTCGAGAACATCACCGCGGTCAACACGAAATCGAGCAGCAGCACCGCCAGCGAGGAGATCACCACCGTACGCGTGGTGGCCTGCGCCACGCCCTCTGGAGTCGCCTGGGCCTCGTAGCCCTCGTACAGCGCGACGAAGGTGCAGGTCACGCCGAACACCACGCTCTTGATGATGCCGTTGCCGACGTCGTCCCAGACGTCGACCCCGCCCTGCATCTGCGACCAGAACTGCCCCGGGTCGATGCCGATCATCAGCACGCCGACCACGTAGCCGCCGAAGATGCCGACCGCCGAGAACATCGCCGCCAGCAGCGGCATGGCGATGATGCCGCCGAGCATGCGCGGCGCCAGCACCCTTTGCTTGGGATCGATCGCCATCAGTTCCATCGCCGCCAGCTGCTCGCCGGCCTTCATCAGGCCGATCTCGGCGGTCAGCGAGGTGCCGGCGCGGCCGGCGAACAGCAGCGCCGTGACCACCGGCCCCAGTTCCCGCACCAGCGACAGCGCCACCAGCAGGCCCAGGCTCTCGGCGGCGCCGTAGCGGCTGAGCGTGTAGTAGCCCTGCAGGCCGAGCACGAAGCCGACCGCCAGCCCCGAGGCGGTGATGATGACGACCGAGTAGTTGCCGATGGCGTGCACCTGCGCCACCACCAGGTACAGGCGGCGCAGCGACGCCGGCGTGCTCTTCAGCAGCTCGACGAAGAAGAAGGCGCCGTGGCCCAGGCGGTACAGGTAGCCGAGCGCCCAGCGGCCGAGGCGCGGCAGGAGGTCGGCGGAGCTCACGCGACGATCCTTCGCGTTGCGCGCTGCCGGGCGGGCGCTTCGATGCGGCGGCGGGAGTTCATCGGCCGATCCCGAATCCCTCGGCGATCGGCGGCGCCGGGTAGTGGAACGGCACCGGCCCGTCGGGCTCGCCGCGGATGAACTGCCGCACCTCGGGGTCGCTGGAGGCCTTCAGCTGCGCCGGCGTGCCGTGGCCGACGATCCGCCCCGACGAGATCAGGTAGGCGTAGTCGCTGATCAGGAAGCACTCCTGCACGTCGTGCGAGACGATCAGCGAGGTGGCGCCGGTGGCGTCGTTGAGCCTGCGGATCAGGTTGGCCGCCACGCCCATGCTGATCGGGTCGAGCCCGGCGAACGGCTCGTCGTACATGATCAGCTCGGGGTCGAGCGCGATGGCGCGGGCCAGCGCGACGCGCCGGGCCATGCCGCCCGACACCTCGGAGATGCGCAGCTGCGCCGCGCCGCGCAGGCCGACCGCGTTCAGTTTCATCAGCACGATGTCGCGGATCATCGAGTCCGGCAGCCTGGTGTGCTCGCGCAGCGGGAAGGCGACGTTCTCGAACACCGTCAGGTCGGTGAACAGCGCGCCGAACTGGAACAGCATGCCGAGCCTCCGGCGCAGGCGGAACAGCAGCTCGCGGTTGCGCGTGTCGATGACCTCGCCGTCGAAGCTGACCGTGCCCCTGTTCGGCGCATGCACGCCGCCGATCAGCCGCAGCAGCGTGGTCTTGCCGCAGCCCGAGCCGCCCATGATCGCGGTGATCTTGCCGCGGGCAAAGGTCAGTGACACGTCCTGCAGGATCGTGCGGCTGGCGTCGTAGCCGAAGGTGACGTGCTCGACGTTGATCAGGACCTCAGGTGTCACGGCGGGTTGCCTCGCGCGGGGCGCGGGCGGTGGCTGCTCTACGGGTTGCGGGCTGCGATCCGGCAGGCCCGGGCATCGATCGGGGGACCGCTTCGTGCCTGGCGCAATGCGGCCGGCGATTCTCGCATAGGGCCCAGCCGTCCAGCGGGCCCGCCAGGCCGTCGGCGCCGCGGATCGCGCAGGCGCCCGCCCTAGACGCGGTGCGGCGCGACGAAGAAGCTCAGCGGCGCCACCCGGAACCGTGCCCACAGGCAGCGCAGCAGTTCGCGCTTCTGCCTGAACAGGACGCCGCGCGCCTTCAGCGCCATCCACAGGGCGAGCGCGAAGCTCACGGCCAGGTTGGTCAGGCCGATCAGGGCCACGCCGAGCGCGGCCCACAGCATCGTCGGCCACGGCAGCGCGAAGTCGAACGCCACCATCGCGTAGCCGAGGTTGGCCGAGGAGAAGGCGATGTGGCGGATGTCGACCGGCAGGCCGAGGATGATGCCGACGATGCCGGCTGTGCCGAGCATGCAGCCGAACAGGAAGTTGCCCATCAGGCCGCCGAGGTTCTGCTCGACATAGGCGCCGATGCGCGCCGCGCGCGCGCTGCCGAACAGGCGACCGAGCCAGGCAAGCCGCGCCACCCGCTCGCCGATCCGCGCGTAGCTCGCCTTGTTGTCGAAGTAGCCGGAGATCAGCCCCGACAGGAACAGGAACACGCCGGCCACCGCGGCGTGCGGGATCGCCCAGCCGAGCGGATCGAGGTCGTCGAGCAGGTGCGCCGCCTTGCCGACGTCGATGATCGGCCCGCCGCTGGCCTGCGCCAGCGCCAGCGACAGCGCGACCGCGGTCGGCGCCGCCACCATCACGTTGCCGAGGATCGCCGCGAACTGGCTGCGCGCCACCGCGACCACCAGGTCGACCAGCCGCTCCAGCTCGGCCCTGCGCAGCAGCGCCGCACCCTGGCCGACGCTGCCGAGGTAGCCGGCGATCGTCTGCGCAGTCATCGCCGGCTGCTTGGTGGCGATGGTCAGGTGCAGCATGTAGATGAGCACGAAGCCGAGCCCGTAGTTCAGGCTGTACAGCGTCGCGTAGCCGATCAGCGGCAGTTCCATCTTGGCGGTGAAGATCTTCAGCAGCGCCATCGCGCCGATGATCAGTCCCGCCCCGGCGGCGGTCCGCCACATCGAGAAGTACTGCTCGCGGGTGTCGGCCACGTAGTGCTCGCCGGTCTTGGCGGCGTTGTCGGCCACCCGCAGCGCCAGCAGCGCCATGCCCTTGGACAGGTGCTCGCGCACGCTGTCGCGCCGGCTCTCGGCGCGCAGCGAATCGCGCACCATCCCCGACCAGCCGACCAGCGCCGCCTGCCGGCCGCGCTCGAGATCGTCCGGGCGCGCGAAGCGCGCGGCGAGCACCCGCGCCAGCGTGGCGATCCGCCGCAGGCTCTGCCCGGTGCGCCGCATCAGGTAGGTCAGGTGCAGGCTGGTGCCCAGCCGCATCGACGCGCGGCGGGCGCGCTCGAGCACCTCCTCGCACTGGTCGACCATCACCAGCACCTCGGCCTCGTCCTCGAACTCGCGCGCCGGGTCCTCCAGCTTGGCCCGGTAGGCGTCGGCGAACCGCTGCGCGGCGGCCGTCAGGCCGCGGAAGCGCGGCGCATAGCCGGTGAACTCGGCGCCCAGGCGGCCGAACTGCTCCTCGACGCCGATACCGCCGACCCGGTAGGCGATCACCAGCATCGCCTCGAGCATCTGGTCGAGCACCGGGTTGAACAGCGGCGCCAGCGCCGCCGCGTCGCCGCCGACGATGCGCCAGAAGCGCTGCGCCAGTTCCTGCGGCATCGCCTGCAGCCACATCCAGTCGTCGCGGCGGTGGAAGACCTGCCGCACCGCCGAGCGCAGTTCCCCGTCGTCGGGCAGTTCCGGCAGCAGCCGCTGGGTGAGGATGCGGCCCAGTTCGGTGAAGAAACCGGTCGCCGGCAGGATGCCGCTGTCGGCGAAGAAGCTGACCAGGCGGCGCGAGCCGAGGAGGCTCAGCATGTGACCCCTGACCTGCGCCGCCCGCATGGGATCCGACTCCAGCCGCGCCAGGAACGCCTCGTAGCGTGCCGCGGCGGCAGCGGCGTTCTCGCGGCGGCGCGGCCGGATCATGTCGAACAGTTGCACGAAAGCGACGACCGGGTCGGCCTCCGGCGACTCGAAGGCCGACAGCGCGTGAGTCAGCTCGGCATCGGTCGGCGCACTGGCCTGCGGCGAACTCATCAGTCTCGATTCCTGCGGCGGCGGGCGGCGGCGCGGCGGACGTGTTGCCTGCCCTGATCGCGACAGCCGCCGGCCGGGCCGCTAATCTAGCCCAGTCACCGCGCGACACGGCCGATGCCTTCGGTCCGGCTGCGGTCGGAAAGACGGGGGTCGTCTGATCAAGCTCGAACTGACGCCGGTGTGGACCCTGGTCGCGGCGCTGCTGACGATCGAACTGGGCAAGCGGCTGAACCGCTGGCTGCCTTGGCTGGAGCTGGGCAACATCCCGCCCGCGGTCAGCGGTGGCCTGCTGCTGTCGGTGCTGCTGGCCGGTGCACGCAGCGCCGGCTGGCTCGACGTCTCGCTCGCCGGCG
The DNA here is from genome assembly GCA_048497655.1 of Caballeronia novacaledonica. Classification (GTDB taxonomy): domain Bacteria; phylum Pseudomonadota; class Gammaproteobacteria; order Burkholderiales; family Burkholderiaceae_F; genus JADJWR01. Next base: position 692 of record JBHJND010000467.1, on the reverse strand, counting down.
ACGTGCGCGGCGTGCTGCTTCTGGTGTTCTTTGCCTCGCTCGGCTTCGCCGCGCACCTCGGCCGGCTGGCAACGGCCGGCGCGGCGGCGCTGGTGATCTGCCTTGCGGTGGCGGCGTCGATCGCGTTGCAGAACACGATCGGCGTGCTGGTGGCGCAGGCCTTCGGCCAGCCGCGCTCGCTCGGCCTGTTCATGGGCAGCATCGCCTATCTCGGCGGCCACGGCACGGCCACGGCCTGGGCGGCCACGCCGGCGGCCGAGTCGCTGCGCGGCGCCTTCGAGATCGGCATCGGCAGCGCCACGCTCGGGCTGGTGTTCGGCGGCCTGGTCGCCGGCCCGGTGGCCGCCGCCTTGATGTCGCGCAGCCGGGCCTCGGCCGCACCGGCGGCAGCGGTAGCGGCCGCCGACCTGGCGCCGGCGCGCGAACCGGTCTTCTCCTCCGACCGCTGGCTGCCGTCGCTGCTGTGGCTGCTGCTGTGCCTCGGCCTGAGCCCCTGGCTCGGGGGGGTGGCCGAGCGCCACGCCGGGTTCTCGGCGCCGGGTTTCCTCACGGCGCTGCTGACCGGCGTCGTGCTGACCAACGCCGCCGACGCGCTGCGTCGGCCGCTCGACACCGATGTCACCGACCTGATCGGCACCATCGCCCTGCGCCTGTTCCTCGCCATCGCCCTGCTGTCGCTCGACTGGGCGGCG
>JBHJND010000466.1:0-8949 GCA_048497655.1 Caballeronia novacaledonica | reverse complement strand
TGATCCGCGACGATGGCGGCCCCGACCTCGCGCTGGCCGAGCACGAGATGAGTTCGGTGCTGCACGGCGACCGCGTGCTGGCGCGGCCGGCGGGCCTGGATCGGCGCGGCCGCACGCTCGGCGAGATCGTCGAGGTGATCGAGCACCGGACCAACCGCCTGGTGGGCCGCCTGCTGAACGAACGCGGCGTGACCATCGTCGTGCCGGAGGACCAGCGGATCAGCCACGACATCCTGGTGCCGCCCGGCGAGGCCGCCGGCGCCGCGCACGGCCAGGTGGTGGTGGTCGAGATCGTGCAGCAGCCCCAGCGGCACGTGCAGCCGGTCGGGCGGGTGATCGAGGTGCTCGGCGCCATCGACGATCCGGGGATGGAGATCGAGATCGCGGTGCGCAAGTTCGCCGTGCCGCACGAGTTCCCGCCGGCGGTGCTGGCGGCGGCCGAGGCGCTGCCGAGCCATGTGCAGCCGCGCGAGCTGGACGGTCGGGTCGACCTGCGCGACGTGCCGCTGGTGACGATCGACGGCGAGGACGCGCGCGACTTCGACGACGCGGTGTACTGCCAGCCGATCAACGCGCAGCGCACGCGCTGGCGGCTGATCGTGGCCATCGCCGACGTCAGCCACTACGTCCCGTCGGGCAGCGCGCTCGACGCCGAGGCGCAGAACCGCTCGACCTCGGTGTACTTCCCGCGCCGGGTCATCCCGATGCTGCCGGAGAAGCTGTCCAACGGCATCTGCTCGCTCAACCCGCAGGTCGACCGGCTGGTGATGGTCGCCGACATGGTGATCTCCGCGCGCGGCGCGGTCAGCGCCTACCAGTTCTACCCGGCGGTGATGCACTCGCATGCGCGGCTCACCTACACCGAGGTGTGGGAAGCGCTGTCGGTGCCCGACAGCCGGGCCGCGCAGCGGCTGGCGCCGGTGATGCCGCAACTCGCCGACCTGCACGACCTCTATCGCCTGCTGGCCAGGGCGCGCGGCGCCCGCGGCGCGCTGGAGATGGACACCACCGAGACCTACATCGTCTGCGACGCGCAGGGGCGGATCGAGAAGATCCTGCCGCGCACGCGCAACGACGCCCACCGCCTGATCGAGGAAATGATGCTGGCCGCCAACGTCTGCGCGGCGGACCTGCTCGTCAGGCACAAGCATCCGGCGCTGTTTCGCATCCACGAGGGGCCGACGCCGGAGCGGCTGGAGAACCTGCGCACCCTGCTCAAGGCGCTCGGGCTGTCGCTGGCCGGCGGCGAGTCGCCGCAGCCGAAGGACTTCGCCGCACTGCTCGAGCGGATCCGCAACCGACCGGACACGCAACTGCTGCAGACGGTCCTGCTGCGAACCATGCAGCAGGCGGTCTACAGCCCGCACAACGTCGGCCACTTCGGCCTGGCCTACGAGGGCTACGCGCACTTCACCTCGCCGATCCGCCGCTACCCCGACCTGCTGGTGCACCGGGCAATCAGGGCGGTGCTGCGCAAGTCGGTCTACGAGCCGCAACTGCTGGCCTCGGTCGACGTGCAGGACGTGCCGCGGGCGGCGCGGCGGTCGGCGGGCCGCGCGACGGCGGGGCGCGACGCGTTGCCGCGGTGGGAGAAGCTCGGCCTGCTGTGCTCGGCGAACGAGCGGCGGGCCGACGACGCCTCGCGCGACGTCGAGGCCTGGCTGAAGAGCTGGTACATGCGCGAGCGGGTCGGCGAGACCTACTCCGGCACCGTCAGCGCGGTCGTTCCCTTCGGCATCTTCGTCGTCCTCGACGACCTGTTCGTCGAGGGCCTGGTGCACGTCTCCGAGCTGGGCAGCGAGTATTTCCAGTTCAGCGAGCCGATGCACGAGCTGCGCGGGGAGCGGACCGGTCTGCGCTACCGCCTCGCCGATCGAGTGTCGGTGCAGGTGGCGCGGGTCGACCTCGAGGCGCGGCGGATCGAGTTTCGCCTGGTGCGAAGCCAGGACCGCGGTTCCCTGCTCGGACCGGAGCCGGCCAAGGGGAAGGCAGCGCGGCGAAGCGGCGAGAGCGTCGAGCAGCGGCAGGCGCGCCGCGCCGCCGGCGAGGCGCGGCACGGCCGCGACATCGACAAGCGCGAGACGGCACGCGGCGGCAGGAAGGCCGTCGGCGCCGAGGGCACGCCGCGCGCACGGCGCCGCGGGAAAGCCTGAGCCGGGCGATGAGCGGCAAGAGGGTGGTGGCGGGATTTCATGCTGTCACGGCATGCCTGCGCCATGCGCCCGAGTCGATCGAGGCGCTGTACGTCGACGGCGCGCGGCGCGACGGGCGCATGCAGCAGCTGCTCGACCGGGCCAGGGCGGCCGGCGTGCGGGTCACCGTCAGCGACGCCGAACGGCTGCAGCGCATGGCGGCCGGCTCGACCCATCAGGGCGTGGTGGCGCTTGCCGGCGAAGCGGAAATGGCGCGCTCGCTCGACGACATCCTGGCGACGGTCGGCGCGCAGACCCTGCTGCTGCTGCTCGACGGCGTGACGGATCCGCGCAATCTCGGTGCCTGCATGCGCACGGCCGAGGCGGCCGGCGCACAGGCGGTGATCGTGCCGCGCGACCGCTCGGCGAGCCTGACGCCGGTGGTGGCTGCCGCAGCGGCCGGGGCGGCGGAAACGCTGCCGTTGATCGCCGTCACCAACCTGGCACGCGCGATGGAGGAGATCCGCGAGGCCGGTGTGTGGATCGTCGGCGCCGCCGGCGAGGCGCAGCGCACTGTCTACGAGGTCGACCTGACCGGCCCGCTGGCGTGGGCGCTCGGCGCCGAGGGGCAGGGCCTGCGGCGGTTGACGCGCGAGAAGTGCGACTGGCTGGCGAGCATTCCGCTGCAGGGGCGCACCGGCAGCCTGAACGTCTCGGTGGCTGCCGGCGTGTGCCTGTTCGAGACGCTGCGCCAGCGGCAGGCGAAGGGCGGCACGGCGTGAACGATGGCGGCCTGGCGGCGGCGCGGGCGCTACTGGCCGGCCTGCGGCGGCTGGCGGTGTTGAGCGGCGCCGGCATGTCGGCCGAAAGCGGCGTGCCGACCTTTCGCGACGCACAGACTGGCCTGTGGAGCCGCTTCGACCCGATGCAGCTCGCCTCGCCCGAGGGCTTCCGCGCCGACCCGCCGCTGGTGTGGCGCTGGTACGCGTGGCGGCGCGAACTGGTGGCCCGCGCGAAGCCGAACGCCGGCCACCTGGCGCTGGCGGAGGCGGCCGAGCGGTTCGAGGCGCTGAAGATCGTCACGCAGAACGTCGACGGCCTGCACCAGGGCGCCGGCAGTCGCGATGTGATCGAGATCCACGGCAACATCCTGCGCTCGCGTTGCCTGGACGAGTGCGGTGTGCGCTACGACATGCCGCAGGAACTTCCCGCCGGCGAGCCGCCGCGCTGCCCCGGCTGCGGCAGCTGGCTGCGCCCCGATGTGGTCTGGTTCGGCGAGATGCTCGATCCCGCGCGGCTGCGCGCGGCCGAGCAGGCGGTCACCGGTGCCGAGGCGCTGCTGGTGGTCGGCACCTCGGGCCTGGTCTATCCGGCGGCGGGCCTGCCTGCGCAGGCGCGCCGCGCCGGCGTGCGGGTGATCGTCGTCAATCCGCAGCCGACCGAGATCGACTCGGTGGCCGACCTGGTCGTCGACGGCGCCGCCGGCGTGGCGCTGCCGGCGCTGCTGGCCGCAGACGCCGCCCCCCGGGCGGGTTGAGCCGGGCGGGCACAAACCGCTACAATCGCGGGCTTTCCCTTCCTTGCTGCACCGGACCGACGCTCCGGGCGGCTCATCCACAAGGAGCATCGATGCGTCACTACGAAATCTGCTTCATCGTGCATCCGGACCAGAGCGAGCAGGTGCCGGCCATGCTCGAGCGCTACCAGTCGCTGATCACCAGCCAGGGCGGCAAGGTGCATCGGGTCGAGGACTGGGGACGGCGCCAGCTGGCCTATCCGATCCAGAAGCTCGTCAAGGCCCACTACCTGCTGCTGAACATCGAGTGCGGCAAGCCCACGCTCGACGAACTCGAGCACGCCTTCCGCTACAACGACGCGGTCCTGCGCCACCTGACCATCGGCATGAAGAAGGCGGATACGACGCCTTCGCCGATGATGAAGATGGTCGAGAAGGAAGAGGCGCGCAAGGCGGCTGCGGAGCAGGCGCCGGCAGCGGCCTGACCGGCCCCGCGCGGCGGCCGCGTTGACCAACCGGGTCCGCCTTCGGGCGAGGCTGGTTGCCCGCGGCGATCTGCGCTACACGCCGGGCGGCGTGGCGGTCCTGCAGGCAGGGCTCGCCTACGACGGAGCGGTGGCCGAAGCGGGGATCGAGCGGCAGCTGGCATTCGAGCTCGAGGCGGTGGCGGTCGGCGATGCGGCGCAGCGGCTGCAGCGGTTGGCTCTGGGAACCGGACTCGACATCGACGGGTTCCTGGCGCCGCGGAGCCAGCGATCGCGCAGCCTGCGACTGCACATCACCGAATTCAAGGCAATCTGAACGGAGCACGAGAAAATGGCTTTCATGCGTGGCAAGGGCAAGGGCAAGGGCAAGCCGACACGTCGCGGCGACAAGCAGAACGCGCTGTTCAAGCGCAAGAAGTTCTGCCGCTTCACGGTCGAGGGGGTGGAGTCGATCGACTACAAGGACATCGACGTCCTGCGCGATTTCCTCACCGACCAGAACAAGATCATGCCGGCGCGTCTGACCGGCACCAAGTCGCACTACCAGCGCCAGCTCGACACGGCGATCAAGCGCGCCCGCTTCCTGGCGCTGCTGCCGTACTCGGACAACCACTAACGGGTCGCCGGAGCAAGCCATGCAAGTCATTCTTCTGGAAAAGATCGTCAATCTCGGCAGCCTCGGCGACGTGGTCAAGGTCCGCAACGGCTTCGCCCGCAACTACCTGATCCCGCAAGGCAAGGCCAGGCGGGCGACCGAGACCGCGGTCAAGGAGTTCGAGGCGCGGCGCGCCGACCTCGAGAAGGCGCAGGCCGACAAGCTGGCGCAGGCGCAGGCACTCGGCGAGAAGCTCGGCGGCCTGGTGGTCAAGATCGCCATGAAGGCCGGCGTCGACGGCAGGCTGTTCGGCTCGGTCACCAATTTCGACATCTCCGAGGCGCTGCGCAAGCAGGGCTTCGAGGTCGCCAAGGGACTGATCCGCATGCCGCAGGGGCCGCTGAAGGCGGTCGGCGAGCATCCGGTCGCCGTGGCGCTGCACAGCGACGTGGTGGTCGACATCACCGCCACGGTGGTCGCCGAGCAGGCGTAGGTCCGCGGCCGCGGCGGCCGTGCCCCGCCGGCTGCGATCACCCGGCGGCGGGCTTGCGCCGCGGCGCTAAACTGCATCGACATTGATGGAGTGTCGATGAACTCTCCCGTCGCGGACCCGCAGGTCGTCTCCGTCCGCACGCCGCCCCATTCGATCGAGGCCGAGCAGTCCGTCCTGGGCGGGCTGCTTCTCGACAACTCGGCCTGGGACCGCGTCGCCGACATGGTCACGGTCGGCGACTTCTACCGGCACGACCACCGGCTGATCTTCCAGGCCATCGCGCGGCTGATCGACCACTCGCGGCCGGCCGACGTGGTCACCGTCTACGAGTCGCTGCAGAGCGCCGGCAAGGCCGAGGAGGCGGGCGGGCTGGCCTACCTGAACGCGCTGGCGCAGAACACGCCCTCGGCGGCCAACATCCGCCGCTACGGCGAGATCGTCCGCGACCGCTCGGTGCTGCGGCGCCTGGTCTCGGTCGGCGACGAGATCGCCACCAGCGCATTGAACCCGCAGGGCCGCGAGACCAAGAACATTCTCGACGAGGCGGAGTCGAAGGTCTTCCGCATCGCGGAGGACGGCGCGCGCGGCCGGCAGGGTTTCGTCGAGATCGAGCCGCTGCTGACCCGGGTCGTCGAGCGCATCAACGAGCTGTTCGAGCGCGCCAACCCGTCGGACGTGACCGGCGTGCCGACCGGCTTCGTCGACGTCGACCGGATGACCTCAGGGCTGCAGCCTGGCGACCTGATCATCGTCGCCGGCCGGCCGTCGATGGGCAAGACGGCCTTCGCGCTGAACATCGGCGAGCACGTGGCGATCGACCACGGCATGCCGGTGGCGGTGTTTTCGATGGAAATGGGTGCGCAGCAGCTGGCGCTGCGCATGCTCAGCTCGGTGGGCCGCATCAACCAGCAGCGGCTGCGCACCGGCCGGCTGGAGAACGACGACTGGCCGAAGCTGTCGGAGACCATCCGCCGCATGCAGGATGCGCCGCTGTATATCGCCGAGACGCCGGCGCTCAACTCGCTCGAACTGCGGGCGCGCGCCCGCAGGCTGGCGCGCACCTGCGGCAAGCTGGGCCTGATCGTCGTCGACTACCTGCAGCTGATGTCGGCGACCGGCACCGGCGAGAACCGCGCCACCGAGATCTCGGAGATCTCGCGATCGCTGAAGGCACTGGCCAAGGAACTTCAGGTGCCGGTGATCGCGCTGTCGCAGCTCAACCGCACGGTCGAGAGCCGCACCGACAGGCGCCCGGTGATGTCCGACCTGCGCGAATCGGGTGCCATCGAGCAGGACGCCGACGTGATCTTCGCCCTGTACCGCGAGGAGTTCTACAACCCCGACACGCCGGAGAAGGGCGTGGCGGAGGTGCTGATCCTCAAGCAGCGCAACGGCCCGACCGGCCGGATCGGCCTGCGCTTCGCCGGCGAGAACACCCGCTTCGACAACCTCGCGCAGGGCGGGTCGGCGCCCTACTGAGCGGGCCGGGGCAGCGCCGGTGAACACGGTCCTCTGGGTCCTCGCCGTGCTGATGATCATCGTCGGCATCGCCGGCACCGTGCTGCCGGCCCTGCCGGGGGTGGTGCTGGTGTTCGGCGGCATCGTGCTTGCCGCGTGGATCGACGGCTTCACGGTGATCTCCGGCTGGACCGTCGGCCTGCTGGCGGTGCTGACGGTGATCGGTTTCGCGATCGACTACGTCGCGCAGATGATGTCGGCGCAGCGCGCCGGCGCCACGCCGCTGGGCATCGCCGGCGCGGCCGTGGGAACCATCGCCGGCATCTTCACCGGGCTGGTCGGCCTGCTGTTCATGCCGCTCGCGGGCGCCGCCCTCGGCGAGTTCATCGCCCACCGCGATGCGCTGCGCGCGGGCAGGGTGGGCCTCGCCACCTGGGTCGGCCTGCTGGTCGGCGCGGTGCTCAAGCTGGCCATCGTCTTCACGATGGTCGGCATCTTCGTCGCCGCCCTGCTGCTGTAGTCGCCGGCGAGGCCGGCTCGCGGCCTACAGGACGTCGGCGGCGTGATCGGCCAGCCGCGAGCGCTCGCCGCGCTGCAGGGTGACGTGGCCGGAGTGCTGCCAGCCCTTGAAGCGGTCGACCACGAAGGTGAGCCCCGAACTGCCTTCGGTCAGATACGGCGTGTCGATCTGCGCGATGTTGCCGAGGCACACCACCTTGGTGCCGGGGCCGGCGCGGGTGATCAGCGTCTTCATCTGCTTCGGCGTCAGGTTCTGGCACTCGTCGATGATCAGGTACTTAGCGAGGAAAGTGCGGCCGCGCATGAAGTTCATTGACTTGATGCGGATGCGCGAGCGGATCAGGTCGATGGTCGCGGCACGGCCCCACTCGCCGGCGGCGTCGTCGCCGCGCGTGAGCACCTCGAGGTTGTCCTCGAGCGCGCCCATCCACGGCGCCATCTTCTCCTCCTCGGTGCCCGGCAGGAAGCCGATGTCCTCGCCGACCGGCACCGTGGCGCGGGTGACGATGATCTCGGCGTAGCGCTTGACCTCCAGCGTCTGCGCCAGCCCGGCGGCGAGCGCCAGCAGCGTCTTGCCGGTGCCGGCCTGGCCGATCAGGGTGACGAAGTCGCACTCCGGGTCCATCAGCAGGTTCAGCGCGAAGCACTGCTCGCGGTTGCGCGCGGTGATCCCCCACACGGCGTTCTTGGTGTGCAGGTAGTCGCGCAGCACGCGCAGCACCGCGGTCTTGCCGCGGATCTCCTTGACCTGGGCGAGGAACGGCGTGTCGCCCTCCAGGTAGACGAACTGGTTGACCAGCATGTCGCCGACCTGGGGGCCGGTGAGCCGGTAGTAGGTGAAGCCGCCGTGCTGCCACGACTCCATGCCCTTGCCGTGCCGGTCCCAGAAGCTGACCGGCAGCGCCAGCGACCCGGTGTAGAGGATGTCGGTGTCCTCCAGCACCTTGTCGCTGGTGTAGTCCTCGGTCGGCAAGCCGAGCGCGCGCGCCTTGACGCGCATGTTGATGTCCTTCGACACCAGCACCACGTCGCGCCCGGGGTGCATGTCCTGCAGCGCCCGCACCACGCCGAGGATCTGGTTGTCCGCCTTGCCGGCCGGCAGCGTCGACGGCAGCGGTCCGGCCACCGCGGTGGTCTGGAAGAACAGCCGGCCGGTGGCGTCGGCGTTGCCGAGTCCCGACAGCGGGATGCCGTCCTCGATCGGGTTCTTGCACGCGGCGATCAGCGCGTCGAGCGAGCGGCTGACCTGGCGCGCGTTGCGTGCCACCTCGCTCATCCCCTTCTTGTGTCAGTCGAGTTCCTCCAGCGTCATCATCGGCAGGAACACGTCGTGCTCCTCGAAGCGGAACAGCGACGTCGGGTCGTGCATCAGCACGTTGGTGTCGAGCACGAAGAGCTTCGCCGGGCCGGCGGGCTTCGCCTTGCGTCCGTTGCGCGCCTTCGTCTCCACCAGCGCCAGCCGGGCGGCGGCGGCAGGCGGTGCGGCGGCGCGGGCCTCGCGAGCCTCGCGCGCCTCGGCGGGGGCGGCGAGCCCGGCCGGGCTGGCGACCTCGGCCGGCGCGGTGCGGGGGGTGGACTGCTTCAGCAGGGTGGCGGGCTTGCTCGGCGGTTTGGGCAGGGGCATGAAGCGGTGAATCCGCGGATGGGGGAAATCGGGGCTACAGCGACTGCACGAAGGCCAGCACCTCGTCGACGTGGCCCGGAACCTTGACGCCGCGCCACTCGCGGCGCAGCTTGCCGTCGCCGTCGAT
>JBHJND010000465.1:0-2106 GCA_048497655.1 Caballeronia novacaledonica | reverse complement strand
GACCAGAACGGGCCCGCCGGGCCGGTCGCCGCGGCGGTCCGCTGCGCAGCGTTTGAACCCTGGGACTCGGCGCTACCAAGACCCGCAGTCGGCCATGCGCCGAGTTTCCCGCCACCGCTCTTGCGCTGACGCTCGAGGTTCCAAGCGAGAGCCTGGCTTTTCGTTTGAAGAAATATACATATCTACCTTTGTAGCGTATGCTTCAAATATGTGGAGCGTGCTCTTTCTCACCTTGCCGACACAACCGAGCGCAGTTCGACTGCGCGTCTGGCGTGCGTTGAAGACGCTGGGCTGTGGGTCGATGCGAGATGGCGTCTATGTCCTGCCTGCATCCAGGACGGCCCTCTTCGATCCCCTGGTGACCGAGGTCCGGGCCCATGGCGGCCAGGCCAGCGTGCTCGAGCTGTCAACCAGCGACGAGGCCCAGCGCGCTGAAGTGCTGGCGCTGTTTGACCGCACCGAGGCCTATGGTCAGTGGCGCACGGAAGCGCAAGCTTTGGCGGCAGCCTTGCCTGAGCTGCCCGAAACCGAAGCGCGTCGTCGTTGGCGCGCCGTTTCCGAGTCGCTGCAGGCACTACGGCGCATCGACTACTACCCGGGTGCCGCCGCCGAGCAGGCGCAGGCCGAACTCGATGCGCTGCGCCAGGCGCTCGATGCGCGTTTCTCGCGCGGCGAACCGGTGGCGCAGGCGCCGCACGGCATCCCGCGCCTGGACCTGCGAAAGTTCCAGGGCAGGCGCTGGGCCACACGCGCGCGACCCTGGGTCGACCGCCTCGCGTGTGCCTGGCTGATCCGCCGCTTCATCGACGCCGAGGCCCGCTTCGTCTGGCTGGCCGACCCTGCCGGGTCCACGCCCGCACCACGCGGCGCACTGGGATTCGACTACGACGGTGCACGTTTCACCCACGTCGGATCCCGCGTCAGCTTCGAAGTGCTGGCCGCCAGCTTTGGCCTGGATGCGGACCCGCGGCTGCAGCGCATCGCGCGCGCCGTGCACTTCCTTGACATCGGCGGCATCCCGGTGCCCGAGGCGGCCGGGCTGGAGGCGGTGCTCTCCGGTCTGCGTGAGGTCCACGCCAATGACGACGAATTGACCCTGGCCGCGTCGGCGGTCTTCGACGCCCTGCACGCCGCACCCGGAGCCCCGGTGTGACGACCGTCACGACACCAGTGGCCGAGACTTCGGCAGGCCCGATCGAAGCTCCTGCCTCGGTGAGCTTTGCCGAGGCCTTCCGCTTCTGGCTCAAGCTCGGCTTCATCAGCTTCGGCGGGCCGGCCGGACAGATCGCGATCATGCATACCGAGCTGGTCGAACGCCGGCGCTGGATCAGCGATAAGCGCTTTCTGCATGCCTTGAACTACTGCATGCTGCTGCCCGGACCCGAGGCGCAACAGCTGGCCACCTACATTGGCTGGCTGATGCACCGCACCCGGGGCGGCATCGTGGCCGGCGCGCTGTTCGTACTGCCGTCGCTGTTCATCCTGATCGCGCTGTCGTGGATCTACCTGCGCTTCGGCGATGTCCCGGTGGTCGCCGGCATCTTCTTCGGGCTCAAGCCGGCGGTGACGGCCCTCGTGCTGCACGCCGCTCACCGCATCGGCACGCGGGCGCTGAAGAACCGCTGGATGTGGGGCATCGCTGCCGCGTCCTTCGTGGCGATCTTTGTCTTCGACACGCCGTTCCCGGCGATCGTGCTGGCGGCCGCACTGACCGGCCACTTCGGTGCACGCCGCTGGCCGCAGGTGTTTGCGCTCGGCGGCGGGCACGGCAGCAGCCAGACCCGCTACGGGCCGGCGCTGGTGGACGATGACACGCCGACGCCGGCGCATGCGCGCCTTTCGCGCCGCCACCTGCCCAAGGTGCTCGGGGTCGGGTTCGGGCTGTGGGTAGTGGCGATGGCGGTACTGGTCAGCGTCAACGGCCTGCAGGGCACGCTCACGCAGATGGGCTGGTTCTTCACCAAGGCCGCCTTGCTCACCTTCGGCGGTGCTTACGCGGTACTGCCGTACGTGTACCAGGGTGCGGTCGAGACCCATCAGTGGCTGAGCGGACCGCAGATGATCGACGGCCTGGCCCTGGGCGAGACGACACCCGGCCCGCTGATC
>JBHJND010000464.1:0-2205 GCA_048497655.1 Caballeronia novacaledonica | reverse complement strand
AGCACGGCGAACTTGTTGCCTTCCTTGATCAGGCCCATCGCCACGCCTGCGACGTGTGCCTTGACCGGCGCGCCGGCGTCCATCATCGCCAGGCAGCCGCCGCACACCGAGGCCATCGAGGAGGAGCCGTTGCTCTCGGTGATCTCGGAGACCAGCCGGATCGAGTACTGGAACTCGTCGGCGCTCGGCAGCACCGCCACCAGAGCCCGCTTGGCCAGGCGGCCGTGGCCGACCTCGCGCCGCTTCGGCGTGCCCATGCGGCCGGTCTCGCCGGTGGCGAACGGCGGCATGTTGTAGTGCATCATGAAGCGCTCGCGGTACTCGCCCATCAGCGCGTCGATGATCTGCTCGTCCTGCTTGGTGCCGAGAGTCGCGGTGACCAGCGCCTGCGTCTCGCCGCGGGTGAACAGCGCCGATCCGTGCGTGCGCGGCAGCACGCCGAGCCGGATCGAGATCGGCCGCACGGTGCGCGTGTCGCGGCCGTCGATGCGCGGCTCGCCGTCGAGAATCTGGCTGCGCACGATCTTCGACTCGAGATCGAACAGGATGTCGCCGACCTCGTTGCGGTCCGGCGGCGCCGTGCCGGCGGCAGCGGCGTCGTCGGCCAGGCGGCCGAGCACCAGCGCGTGCACGTCGCGCAGCTTCTGCGTGCGCGCCTGCTTGCTGCGGATCTCGTAGGCCGCGCGCAGTTCGGCCCCGGCGATATGGATCACCTTGGCGATCAGCGCCTCGTTCTTGGCCGCCGCCTGCCACTCGCGCACCGGCTTGCCGGCGTCGCGCACCAGGTCGTGGATGGCGTTGATCGCCGCCTGCATCTGCTCGTGGCCGTAGACCACCGAGCCGAGCATCACGTCCTCGGGCAGCTGGTCGGCTTCCGACTCGACCATCAGCACGGCGCGCTCGGTGCCGGCCACCACCAGGTTCAGCTGCGAACTCTTCAGCTGGGTGGCGGTCGGGTTGAGCACGTACTGGCCGTCGAGGTAGCCCACCCGCGCGGCGCCGATCGGTCCCTTGAACGGAATGCCGGAGATGGACAGGGCGGCGGACGCGCCGATCATCGCCGGGATGTCGGGGTCGATCTCCGGATTGACCGACAGCACGTGGATCACCACGTGCACCTCGTTGAAATAGCCGTCGGGAAACAGCGGCCGGATCGGCCGGTCGATCAGCCGGCTGGTCAGCGTCTCCTTCTCGGAGGGCCGGCCCTCGCGCTTGAAGAAGCCGCCGGGAATGCGGCCGGCGGCGTAGGTCTTCTCGATGTAGTCGACGGTCAGCGGGAAGAAGTCCTGTCCCGGCTTGGCCTCGGTGCGGCCGACCACGGTGGCCAGCACCACGGTGTCGTCCATCGACACCAGCACGGCGCCGTTGGCCTGGCGCGCGATTTCGCCCGTTTCGAGCGTGACGGTGTGCGCCCCGTACTGGAACGACTTGGTAACTTTTTCGAACACGATGGTCATCCTTTGAGGAGTGAACGCGGCCGCCGACCGTCGGCACGGGCGCCGACGCCGGTACTCGCCTTCGGCAGGCCCCGCGAACGGGCTGCCGGCGGCCGGTCGGGCGTGCAGCACGGCCCTGCGGGGCAAGCCCCGAGGCCGTGGTGCAGCGGAGGGAACACGTTTACTTGCGCAGGCCGAGGCTTTCGATCAGCCCCTTGTACGACTCGGGGCTCTTGCCCTTCAGGTAATCGAGCAGCTTGCGGCGGCGGCTGACCATCTTCAGCAGGCCACGGCGGGAGTGGTGATCCTTGACGTGGGTCTTGAAGTGCTCGGTCAGCTCGTTGATGCGGGCCGTGAGCAGCGCCACCTGGACTTCCGGCGAGCCGGTGTCGCCCTTGGCGCGCTGGTACTTGGCGACGATGTCGCCCTTGATGATGTTTGCGACAGGCATGTTTTCCCTTTTCGTTCGGACACGCGGACGCGGAAGGAAGGCCGCGCCGTGAAGCCTCGCAGTATAGCCGAAGCGGCCCGCCGGCCCGGCCGGCGGGCAGCGGCCGGCTCAGGGGGTCATCGAGGTCTGCGGGTTGAGCCGCTCGGTCGTCGTGTACAGCTTGTTCAGGGCGTTCAGGTAGGCCTTTGCCGAGGCGGCGACGATGTCCGGGTCGGCGCCGACGCCGTTGACGATCCGCCCGGCGCGGCCCAGGCGCACGGTGACCTCGCCCTGCGACTCGGTGCCGGTGGTGATGGCGTTGACCGAGTACAGCAGCAG
>JBHJND010000463.1:0-2091 GCA_048497655.1 Caballeronia novacaledonica | reverse complement strand
GGCTGACCTCGGTGAAGGCGTGCAACTGGCGGTGATCGGCGTTCTGCCGGCGCAGCGGCTGCTGCTCGAGGCCAACTACGGTTACGTGCTGCTGTCCAATGGCGTTCCGATCGGGTACGGCGGCGTGTCGCCCTTGTTCCGGCAGGCCAACACCGGCATCAACGTGTTCGACCCCTTCCGCGGCAGCGAGGCGACGTACCTGTGGGCGCAGACGCTGCGGGCGTTCCGCAGCCTGTTCGGCGTGCGTCGCTTCATCGTCAATGGATACCAGTTCGGCGCCGGCAACGCGGAAGCGATCGCGAGCGGCGCCTACTGGTTCTACTACCGCCTCGGATTCCGCCCGACCTCGACGGAGCACCGGCGGCTCGCAGAGGCCGAGGCGGCGCGCCTGCAGGCCGATGGCGGGCGCAGCCCGGCGGCAACGCTGCGGCAGCTGGCGCGCGGCGACCTCGTGCTCGACCTGCCGGACTGGAACGACGCGGACGCCTTCGACGAGGCCGCGCTGGACCATCTCGGAACGGTGGTGGCGCGCCAACTGTCCGTGCAGCCCCACTGGTCGCGCCGCGACGGTGCGCGCGCACTGGCCATCGGCGTCGCGCAGGCGTGCGGCATTCAACTGCATCGACGCGCCGTTCAGGAGCGAGCCGCGTTCGAACGCCTCGCGCCGCTCGCCGTGGCGCTGCCGGCCTGGGCGTCCTGGCCGCGCGCGGAACGCGCCGCGCTCGGCTCCATGCTGCTGTCGAAGGGCGCGGCGCAGGAAGCGCCTTACGCGCGCAGCGCAGTCGCGCATCCGCGGTTCTTCCGCGAACTCGCGCACCTCCTGGCGGCGGGCATCCGGCGGACGCAAGCGCCGTGAGCGAGTCGCCGCCCGCCGCCACGCCGTACGAGCGCCTGGGCGGCGACGCCGAGGTCCGGGCGCTGGTCGACCGGTTCTACGACCTGATGGACCTCGAGCGCGAATACGCGGACCTGCGCCGCGCGCACGGCTCGGACCTCACCGCCGCGCGCAACAAGCTGCACTGGTTCCTCAGCGGCTGGCTTGGCGGCCCCGATCTCTACATCGAGCGTTTCGGCCATCCGCGCCTGCGGGCCCGCCACCTGCCGTTCGCCATCGGCATTCGCGAGCGCGACCAGTGGCTGGCGTGCATGAACCAGGCGATGGTCGAGTGCGGTGTGGCTGAGGACCTGCGCGTCCGGCTGCTGCAGTCGTTCTTCCAGACCGCCGACTGGATGCGGAACCAGCCCGGCTGACGCCGGCGCGGTCACTTCGAACGCGGGCCAGCCGCGCCAGCCTTGGCTCGCCGCCTGAGCCTCGGGCGCCCGTATCATCGGCCGCATGACGGAAACGACGCTTCTGGTGGCCGCCCTCGGCGCGGCGCTGGTGCTCGCGCTGATCGCGCTGATCGTCGCGGTGCGCCGCGACCGCACGCCCGACCTCGACGCGCGCCTCGCCGCGCTCGCGCAGGACAACGAACGACTCGAGCGCGAACTGCGCGCGGCGGTAGCGAGCACGTCGGCGCAGGTTCGCGTCGACGTGAGTGCCCGGCTCGCCGAGGTCCAGTCCGGACTGACGCAGCAGATGACCGGCGTGGCAGGCCTGCAG
The DNA here is from genome assembly GCA_048497655.1 of Caballeronia novacaledonica. Lineage (GTDB taxonomy): Bacteria > Pseudomonadota > Gammaproteobacteria > Burkholderiales > Burkholderiaceae_F > JADJWR01. The sequence goes on along the minus strand of JBHJND010000463.1, from coordinate 488 downwards.
GGGCAGCAGTTGCTGGGGTTCGGCGAGCAGGTCGCGAAGGTGAACGAGGCGGCGCAGGCGGCGGCGCGCGCCAACCGCGAGGAGAGCGCGAAGCAGCTGAAGGACTTCGGGGCGCTGATGCAGCAGCAGCTCACCGACATGAGCCGCAGCATCCAGAACAACCTCGCCGAGGTGCGGGCAACGCTGCAGACGCAGCTCCTCACGCTGCAGCAGGGCAACGAGACCAAGCTCGACCAGATGCGGGCGACGGTCGAGGAGAAGCTGCAGACCACCCTCGAGGCGCGCCTCGGCGAGTCCTTCCGCCTCGTTTCGGAACGGCTCGAGCAGGTGCACCGGGGCCTCGGTGAGATGCAGACGCTGGCGGTGGGCGTCGGCGACCTCAAGCGCGTGCTGACCAACGTGAAGACGCGCGGCGGCTTCGGCGAGGTGCAGCTGGGGGCGCTGCTCGAGCAGATGCTGACGAAGGAGCAGTACGACGTGAACGTCGC
>JBHJND010000462.1:0-10725 GCA_048497655.1 Caballeronia novacaledonica | reverse complement strand
CAACCTCGCCCCCGGCGGCACCGAGCAGCTGGTGCGGATGCGCGAGGACGTCCTCGGCGCCGCGGTGGTACATCCCGAACTGGAGCCGGTCGATGCCGACTTCCAGCACCTGTTCGCGTCCTGGTTCAACCGCGGCTTCCTAGAACTGAGGCGGATCGACTGGAACATGCCGGCGCTGGTGCTGGAGCGGATCATCCGCTACGAGGCGGTGCACGAGATCACCAGCTGGGACGATCTGCGCCGCCGCATCGACCCGGAAGACCGCCGCTGCTTCGCCTTCTTCCACCCTCGCCTGCCCGGCGAGCCGCTGATCTTCGTCGAGGTGGCGCTGGCCCGCGAGATGCCCGAGGCCATCGCGCCGCTGCTGGCAGCCGAGCGGCGGCCGATCGCCGCGCGGCGGGCGACCACCGCTGTGTTCTATTCGATCTCCAACTGCCAGGACGGACTGCGCGGGGTGCCGCTGGGCAACTTCCTGATCAAGCAGGTGGTCGAGGTGCTCAAGCGTGAACTTCCCGGCCTGCGCACCTTCGTCACGCTGTCGCCGGTGCCCGGCTTCATGGGCTGGCTGCGTCGCGAGCGCAGTGCGCGTGCCTCGGCGTGGCTCACTGAAGAAGACCGGCAGGCGCTCGCCGCCATCGACGAGCCCGGCTGGACACAGGCCTCCGCCAAGGCGCGCTCGCTGCGCCAGCTGCTGACCGCCGCGCTGGCCGAGTACCTGCTGCACGGCCGCGACGGCAAGGGCCGCCCGATCGATCCGGTGGCCCGCTTCCACCTCCACAACGGCGCCCGCCTGGAGAGGCTCAACTGGCTGGGCGACGTCTCGGACAAGGGAGTGCAGCAGGCCGCCGGCTTCATGGTCAATTACCTTTACGACGTCTCGCAGATCGAGCGCAACCACGAGGTCTTCGCGCGCGAGGGTCGCGTCATCGCCGCCAGGGCGGTCGAGCGGGCGCTGCGGCCGCAGCCGGCGGCCTCGTAGGGCCGCGGCGCTCAGCGCCCGGTTGTCGTCGGCGCCAATTCAGGGGCTGCGAGCTGCGCCGCGAGCGCCTGCACGACCGTCGTCACGTCGTCGCTCGCCAGGCGCGAGTGGAATGGCAAGCCGAGCAACGACGTCGCCAGCCGTTCGGTCACCGGCAGGCGCGCGCCGCCCTCCGGACCGAGGCAACGCAGTTCGCGAAACGCCGGATGCCGGTTCAGCGGAGGCAGGTACCAGCGGCGCGTCTCGATCTCGGCGCGAGCAAGGCCGGCCGCTACCGCGGCCGCATCCGCCGGCAACTGCACGCACAGCGTCGCAGGCGGCGCCTCGAGACGTTGCAGCCCGACCTGCGGGAGGGCCGCCAGCCGGTCCCGGTACTCGTCGAACACTTCGCGGCGCCGTTGCAGCAGTTGCGGCCAGCGCTGCAGTTGCGCCAGCCCCACGGCGGCCGCGTACTCGCTCATCTTGGCGTTGGTGCCGTGGCGCCAATGGACGAGGGCGTGGTCGAAGCCGAAATTCGCCAGCCGCCGCACCCTGTCCGCCAGTGTTCCGTCGGCGGAAACGAACAGCCCGCCCTCGCCCACACCCATCGGCTTGGTCGCGTGCAGGCTGAAGGCCCAGTGAACCCGCCTGCCGAGCTTCTGCACGCCGAGCGCCGCCGCGGCGTCGGCGAGCACGGGAACGCCGGTGTCGCGCACGAACGCGTCCCACTCGTCGGCGGGCAGGGGACGGCCGAAGCAGGCGACCGGCATCACGGCGTCGACGCGATCGCGCGCCAGCGCTTGACCGGCGATGGCCGGAGTCATGGCCCAGCTCTCTGCCGCCACATCGCAAAGCAGCGGCTCCGCGCCGCAGCGCGCCACGGCGAGCGCAGTGGCCGGGAAGGTCAGCGCCGGCAGCAGCACCCTCTTGCCGGGACCGATTCCGAGCGCCAGCAGCCCGAGTTCGAGAGCGCTCATCCCGGACGACAGCGTCACGCAGGACGCCTCGCTGCCGCCTTCGATGAACGCGCACAGCCGCTGCTCGAACTCGCGAACGAGCGGCCCGCCGTTCGTGTACCAGCGGTTCGCATCGATCCTCTGCAGCCAGGGCAGCAGGTCCGCCGCCTGCGGCAGGTCCGGGACGAGGCAGCGGATCATGCCGCCGGCGTCAGGAAGACACCGTGAAGGTCTCCGGCGGCAGGCCGGCGCACCAGCGCCGCCACATCGTCTGCAATGCCGTGTCCATCTCGCGCGCCAGGTCGTCCCTCGAGCCGTGGAACTTCGCCGCTATGGCCGGGCGCAGGCTGCGGCGCAGCCGATCGAGTGCCTCCAGATCGGCCGCCGCCGCCCTGGCCTTCTCGACGTACGCCTCGGGCGACCGCGTCGCCCATTCGGCCAGGCCCGCCGTGCCGAGCACCGTCGCCGTCTGGCCCTGCTGAGGCGAGTCGCCGACCAGCGTGAGGACCGGGACACCCATCCAGAGGGCATGGCTGGTCGTGGTGCCGCCCGAGTAGGGAAGCGTGTCGAGTATGATGTCGACCTCGTTGTGCATGGCGAGGTACTCCGCCAGCGGCACCTTCGGGCGGAAGGTCAGGCGCCCGGCCGAAATGCCCCGCGCCTCGAACTGGGCGCGCAGCCGTTCCTGGGTCGGCGCTTCGCCCGACGCCCCGATCAGCATGGTCGAGCCGGAAACGGCGTGCAGCACGCGGCTCCAGAGGTCGACCGTCGCCTCGCTGATCTTGCCCAGTCGATTGAAGCTGCAGAAGGTGAGGTGGCCGGCCGCGAGGGCCGGCAGCGGCCCGACCTCCGGCGCGTCCCACTCGGGCTGGAAGCCGCGGAAACGGAAGCGCACGAGCTTCTCGCAGAAGAACCTCGCCACGTCCTCGAGCGGGTCCAGCGGCCTGCGCATGACCCGGTAGTCCATCGCCGACAGCCCGGTGGTTCCCGGATAGCCGATCATGGTGACCTGCACCGGGGCCGGCTTCATGGCGAACACGGTGAGTCGGTTGTCCGTCGTGTGGCCCGAGAGGTCGACTAGGACGTCGATCCGGTCCTGCCGGATTCGCTCGGCCAGCGCCACGTCGTCGAGCCGCTCGACGCGCACCCACTCGTCGGTCAGTGCCCGCAGCCGCGCGCTGACTTCGTCCTCCGCCTGCACATTGGCGTAGGCGATCACCTGGTGGCGCCCGCCGCGCATGGCCAGCCAGATCGGCTCGATGAGGTAGGCGACGGCGTGATTGCGCAGGTCGCCGGAGACGAATCCGACCCGCAGGCCGCGCTCCGGGCTTCGGTCGTTCTCGTGCGGGCGCCAGAACTTCCGCCGCGGTGCCTCGATCAGTTCGCCCACGCGCAGGTGCTCGCGGAAGGACTGCTCGGGCGTCACCGTTTCGTCGTGCAGCAGGCAGAAGAGGTAGGCGGTGTGCACCTCCGCCCGGTCGGGAGCGAGGTCGGAAGCGACGCGGTAGTGCTCGCGCGCAGCCTTGGTCTCGCCCAGCCGGTACAGCGCGTTGCCCAGGTTCAGGTGCGCCTGGGCATCGTTGGGCCTGAGCTTCAGGGCGTGCTCGAGTTCCGGCACCGCCTCGTTCGGCCGGGCCAGCTTGGTCAGCGCGTCGCCGAGATTGATGTACAGGTCGGCAACCTCCGGTGCGAGCGCGATCGCGCGCCGGTACAGGTCGACCGCCTCGGCAGCTTTTCCAAGGGAAGCAGTCGCATCGGCAAGCACCCACAGCCCGCCGAAGCTGTCCGGCGCCAGGGCAAGGGCGCGCTCGGCGTGGCGCCGTGCCTGCTCCGGATCGCGCAGGTTCAGCGCATTGACCGAGGCGTGGAGCAGCGTGTCGGCGCTGTCCGGCGCCAGTTCCAGGCTGCGCTCGAATGCCGCGCGCGCTTCCTCGTTGCGCCCGAGCCTGCGCAACGCCATCCCCAGCATGCGATGGATCAGCGCGTCGTCCGCATGCGATCCCCTGGCCAGCATCAGGACCTCGCGCGCCTCCTCGAACTTCCCTTGCGCGAGCAAGGCGCCGCCCAGCGCCCGCGCCAGCACCGCCGAGTGCGCGAACGCCGGCCAGAATTCGCGCGCCTGCGCCTCGACCTGCGCGAACTGCCCCTGCTCGTAGAGCTTCAGCAGCCCCTGCAGGTTGGGCGAGCGCAGCGGGGGCCCCCCTCCATCACCGACGGTCTCGACCACGGTCGTGCTCGCAGCCGACCGAATCATACGCTCGACCTGCTCCAGGAGCCCGGTGAGTGCGTTGCCGCCAATCTGGCGCTCCCGCGCCTTGAGCAAGACGTCCCGCGCCGCCTGCGGCTCGCCGCTGCCGGCGAGCGCCGCCGCGTAGTTCATCCAGTGCGACGCGTTGCGCGGCTCGCGCTGCACCGCCTGGCGCATCACCGGCACCGCCTCCCCCGGCCGCCCGCGCTGCAGCGCGATCAGGGCGAGGTTGTAGGTGGCGCCGGCGTGGCCGGGATCCGATTCCAGGACCGCGCGATAGATCGCCTCTGCCTCCGCCAGCCGCCCGGCCTGGTGGTGTTCGGTTGCCAGGCGCATGGCCTCGCTGATCGGGACTTGCTGCGAACCCTGTTCTGTCATCGCTCGGGCCTCAGGAGGACTGGTAGGTCACCGGGCCGCTTGCCGAGTGCGCAGGATCTGCCCGCGCCCTCCTGGATCGGCACCTGAAACCAAGGGGGAAGAGACAAGCGGCCGCCGTAGTGCGCTGCGACCAGGATCGATGCTTGGTGCTGCTGAGTGGACTCGAACCACCGACCTACTGATTACGAATCAGTTGCTCTACCAGCTGAGCTACAGCAGCGAAGGCGCGGATTATAGGGCGCTGCCCGAGGGGCGGCCAAACGGGCACAATCGGCGACCTCGTCGACAGCAGCCGGCTTGCGCCGGGACGACGCGCGACGAGCCGCCCGCACCGCGATGCTCGCCAACGCCGCCCTGATCCTGCCCGACTTCGCGCTGATCGCGCTGGGCTTCGTGCTGTTCCACCGCTTCGGCTACGAGCGCGGCTTCTGGGTCGGCCTGGAACGGCTCGTCTACTACGTGCTGTTCCCGGCGCTGCTGTTCAACTCGATCGTCTCGGCGAAGTACTCGCTGGCCGACGACGGCGGACTGCTGGTGGCCGGCGTCGGCGGGCTGCTCGTCGCGGCGCTGCTCGGCTTCGCCGCCCGGCCGCTGCTGCGGCCGCCGGCGGCGCTGTTCGCCAGCTGCCTGCAGACCACCTACCGCTACAACTCCTACCTCGGGCTGGCGCTGGCGCAGTCGCTCGCCGGCAGCCGAGGCGTGGCGCAGCTCGCGCTCATCTTCTCGGTGTGCATCCCGCTCGCCAACCTGATCGCGGTGTCGACCATGGCCCGCCACAGCCAGGCCGGACTGGCGCGCGAACTTGTGCGCAACCCGCTGATCATCGGCACGGTGAGCGGGCTGGCGGGCAATGTGATCGGCCTGCAACTGCCGCAGTTCGCGACGCAGGCGCTCGGCCGGCTCGGCCAGGCGAGCCTGGCGCTCGGCCTGATCTGCGTCGGCGCGGGGCTGACGCTGGCCGGCGCGGCGACGCACCGCCTGCTGCTCGGCTGGTTCTCGGCAGTCAAGCTGCTGCTCTTTCCCCTGGTCGCGCTGGGGCTGGCCTGGCTGCTCGGCCTGCCGCGCGAGCAGGCGCAGATCGCGATCGTCTTCGCGGCGCTGCCGACGGCGACCACCGCCTACGTGCTGGCCACCCGCATGGGCTTCGATGGCGCGCCGGTGAGCTTCCTGATCACCGCGCAGACGCTGGCGTCGATGCTGACGATGCCAGTGTGGGTGGCGCTCGCCTCACGCTTGTTTGCCTGAGTCGTGCCGGGCCAGCGCCCAGGCCACGTGGCTGCGCACCAGCGCCGACGGAGAATCGGCGCGCGAGCGCAGCGCGTCGACCACCTCGCCTGAAGCCGGCGCATTGCCGAGCCCGACGGCGAGGTTGCGCAGCCAGCGCTCGTGGCCGATGCGCAGGATCGCCGAGCCGGCGTGACGGTCGCGGAACTGCGCCTCCGACCACCAGAACAGCTCGGCCAGCGTCGACCGGTCGAGGCCGTGGCGCACGTCGAAGTCGGGCAGTTCGGCGGTGCGGGCAAACCTGTTCCACGGGCAGGCCAGCTGGCAGTCGTCGCAGCCGTAGACGCGGTTGCCGACCAGCGGCCTGAGTTGCTCGGGGATCTCACCGCGGTGCTCGATGGTCAGGTAGGAGATGCAGCGGCGCGCGTCGAGTTCGTAAGGGGCGACGATCGCCTGTGACGGGCAGGCGTCGATGCAGCGGCGGCAACTGCCGCAGTGCTCCGTCACCGGCGCATCGACCGGCAGCGGCAGGTCGGTGAGGATCTCGCCGAGGAAGAACATCGATCCGGCGTCCCGCGACAGCAGCAGCGTGTGCTTGCCCCGCCAGCCGAGCCCGGCGGCCCGCGCAAACTCGACCTCGAGCACCGGCGCGCTGTCGGTGCAGACGCGCAGTGCCGCGCCGGGCGCGGCCTGCGATATGCGCTCGGCGAGTTGCTGCAGCCGCGCGCGCAGCACCTTGTGATAGTCGCGGCCGCGGGCGTAGACGGAGATCACCGCCGCCTCGCCGTCGGCGATCCTCCGCCACTCGCGGTCTACCCAGCCGGCGTCTCCGCCGCGCGGCCGGTAGTCCATGCGCGCGCTGATCACGCGCAGCGCTGGTCCACGGCCGGCCGGCAGCAGCAGCCGCGGATCGGCGCGCAGGTCGGCGTGGCGGGCCATGTAGTGCATGTCGCCGTGCCGGCCCCGAGCAAGCCACGCCTGCAGGCGGTCGCCCGCGGCGCCGGTTTCGCCGGCGCAGATGCCAACCGCCGCGAAGCCCAGTTCGCGGCCCCAGCGACGCACGTCGTCGGCTAGCGCCCCGAGCGCGCCGCTATCCTCCGCCTTCACCCGTCCCGCTCCACCATCGACGTTCGCAGGGATGCCGACCCGATCCGCCGAGTTTGCGCTCGCCGACGAGAACGCGACAGCGCGGCTCGGCGAGGCGCTGGCGCGCGCCGTGCAGAGCAACGCGCCGGCGATCGCCCGCGGAGGCATGGTCGTCGCGCTGGCCGGCGACCTCGGTGCCGGCAAGACCTCGGTGGCACGCGCGATGCTGCGCGCCCTCGGCGTCACCGGCACCGTGAGAAGCCCCACCTTCACGCTGGTTGAACCTTACGTTGTTTCGAGCTTAAACTTTTATCACTTTGATTTTTATCGGCTCGCCGACCCGCAGGAGTTTTCCTTCGCCGGCTTTCGGGACATGTTCGGGCCGGCTTCGGTCTGCCTGATCGAGTGGCCCGACAAGGCGGCCGGCCACCTGCCCGCGGCCGATCTGCGGATCGCGCTGCGTGTGGCCGCCCACGGGCGGCAGGCCAGCCTGACGGCGGCGACCGAGCTCGGAGCAGCATGCCTGGAACGCATCACGACGGAGATGGCGCGGCAGGGATCGTGATCGGTTCCCGCCGGCGCGTGCTCGCCGGTGCCGCCGGGACCCTGGTGCTCTCGCTGTCGCCGCTGCAGATCGCGCGCGGGGCCAGCCTGCTCGACGTGCGGCTGTGGCCGGCGGCCGATTACACGCGGCTCACCCTGGAGCACGACCGGCCGCTGCGCTTCACCCACTTCATGGTGCGCGAGACGCCGCCGCTGCGGCTGGTGGTCGACGTCGAGGACGTCGAGCTGTCGCCGCGGCTGAAGGAACTGGTCGGCCAGGTCGGCACCGAAGACCCGTACATCGCGCGCGTGCGCGTCGGGCAGAACCGGCCGCGCGTGGTGCGCCTGGTGATCGAACTGAAGGAGGACATCCGGCCGGACGTGTTCGCCCTGCCGCCGGTGGGGCCGTACCAGCACCGGCTGGTGCTCGACCTGCGCCCGGTCAACCCGCCCGACCCGCTGCTGGCGCTGTTGCGCGAGCAGGAGGCGCGCCTGCCGGGCGGCGAGCGCCGCGACGATGCGGCGCTGATCCGCGAGGCGCAGAAGGCGGAGCCGGGCCGCGACGCCGCGGCACAGCGCGGCCGCGGCCGCGAACGCACGGTCGACCGCCTGCTGACGATCGCCGTCGACCCCGGCCACGGCGGCGAGGATCCCGGCGCGATCGGCAAGCGCGGCACGCAGGAAAAGGACGTGACGCTGGACATCGCGCAGCGGCTGCAGCGGCTGATCGGGGCCGAGCGCGACATGCGCGTGCTGCTCACCCGCGACGGCGACTTCTTCGTGCCGCTGCGCGAGCGGGTCGAGAAGGCGCGCCGCGTGCAGGCGGACCTGTTCGTCTCGATCCACGCCGACGCCTGGATCCGCCCCGACGCGCGCGGCTCGTCGGTGTTCGCGCTGTCGGAGCGGGGTGCCAGCAGCACCGCCGCGGCGTGGATGGCGAGGCGGGAGAACGATGCCGACCTGATCGGCGGCATCAACCTCGGCACGCGCGACCCGCAACTGGCGCAGGTGCTGCTTGACCTGTCGACCACCGCGCAGATCAACGACAGCCTGCGCTTCGGCAACGCGGTGCTGCGCGAACTGGAGCGGATCAACACCCTGCACAAGCCGCGGGTGGAGCAGGCGGGCTTCGCGGTGCTGAAGGCGCCCGACATCCCGTCGATCCTGGTCGAGACGGCCTTCATCTCCAACCCGGACGAGGAACGCCGCCTGACCGACGAGCGCTACCAGCAGCAGATCGCCACGGCGATCCTCGGCGGCATCAGGCGCCACCTCGCAAAGAACCCGCCCGCCGCGCGCAGCTCGCTCGGCTGAGCGCGGAACCTAGCGCCGTTGCGTCCGCGCCGGCACGGTCGCCGCGCCGCGCGCCGCCTCGGCCTGCAGCACGGGCCGGCCGATGAACCGTTTTCTCAGGAGGCGCCAGGCCGCGGCCAGCGCCAGCGGCCCGAGCACCAGGCCGATGCCCAGCACGAGGATCATGCCGAGGTTGTCGCGCACCAGCGGCACCTGGCCGAACAGGTAGCCGCCGCCGACCAGCGACACCACCCACAGCAGGGCGCCGGTGACGTTGAACAGCTGGAACTTGTGCACTTCCATGCCCGAGGCGCCGGCCACCAGCGGCGCGAAGGAGCGAATGATCGGCACGAAGCGGGAGATCACGACGGTCTTGCCGCCATGGCGTTCGTAGAAATCGTGCGTCTTGCGCAGCGCCACCGGGTCGATCCAGCGGATCGTGCCGTCGTAGACCTTCTTGCCCAGCCAGGCGCCGATGTAGTAGTTGAGCGTGTTGCCGAGGATCGCGCCGACCGTGATCACCGCCATCAGCACGCCGACGTGCAGCCCGGCCTCCTGGGCCGCCACCGCCCCGGCGACGAACAGCAGCGAGTCGCCCGGCAGGAAGGTCATGAAGACCAGGCCGGTCTCCGAGAAGAAGATGGCGAACAGCACCACGTAGACCAGCATCACGTTGCGGTCGACGATCGCCAGCAGGAACCTGTCCATCGCGGTGAACAGGTCTGACCAGTTGATGCCTTCCATGGCCTCCGGAGGCGTTGCGACGACGCCCGACGGGCGCAAAAAAGCCGCTGGCGCGAGACCGTTCCCGCACGCGAGCGGCTCCGAGTGTGCGGACGATCATACGCGAGGGTCCGCTTTGACCGCACGCGGGATACCCTCTCGCTTGCCCGTAGTCCGGCCGGCGGACGACCGCTTCCTATAATCCTTCCGGTGCCTTCCGCCACCGTTCCCGCCCGCGCGCCGATCCGGCCGCTGCCCGACCTCCTGATCAGCCAGATCGCCGCCGGCGAGGTGATCGAGCGGCCGGCCTCGGTGCTGAAGGAACTGCTGGAGAACGCGCTCGACGCCGGCGCCGGACGCATCGAGATCCGCCTCGAAGGCGGCGGCGTCAAGCGCATCGTGGTCACCGACGACGGCGGCGGCATCGAGCCCGAGCAGTTGCCGCTGGCGCTCGCCCGCCATGCCACCAGCAAGATCGCCTCGCTGGCCGACCTGGAGGCGGTCGGCACGCTCGGCTTCCGCGGCGAGGCGCTGGCCTCGATCGCCTCGGTGGCGGCCCTGAGCATCGCCTCGCGCACCGCCGGGGCGGTGAGCGCCTTCCGCATCGACGCCGAAAGCGGCGCGGTCGAGCCGGCGGCGATGAGCCGCGGCACGCGGGTCGAGGTCGCCGACCTGTTCTTCCGTACGCCGGCGCGGCGCAAGTTCCTGCGCGCCGAGGCGACCGAGCTGGCGCACTGCGTGACCCAGGTGCAGCGCCTCGCCGCCGCCCACCCGGCGGTCGAGTTCAACCTCTGGCACGAGGGCCGGGCGGTGCTGCGGCTTTCGGCCGGGCAGGCGCTGGCGCGCGTGCTGCAGCTGATGCCGGAGGAGTTCGCCGCGGCGCACCGCGCCGTCGCAGCGCAGGCGCCGGGCATCGCGCTTGCCGGCTGGGTCGGCCTGCCGACGGTGGCGCGCAGCCGGGCCGACGCACAGTACTTCTACGTCAACGGCCGCTACGTGCGCGACAAGGTGCTGTCGCATGCGGCGCGCGCCGCCTACGCCGACGTGCTGCACGGCGCCACGCAGCCCGCTTACTGCCTGTACCTGTCGATCGACCCTGGCCGCGTCGACGTCAACGTGCATCCGACCAAGATCGAGGTGCGGTTGCGCGACTCCTCCGCCGTGCACCAGTTCGTGCTGCACGCGGTGCAGGCGGCGCGGGCCGAGTCGGCGCGCGCGGCGAGCGGCGAAAGCGCGGCGCCGCTCACCCGGCTGGCCGACCTCGCGGCGCCGCGCGCGCCGGCCGCCGGCGGGCGTCCATGGGCGGCACAGCCGTC
>JBHJND010000461.1:0-16019 GCA_048497655.1 Caballeronia novacaledonica | reverse complement strand
GGCGCCGACCATCTTGGCCACGTCGGTGCAGTACAGCGTCGAGCGCGAGTCTTCCTTGTTGCTGGTGGTGAAACCGATCTGGTTGTTGATCACCACGTGCAGCGTGCCGCCGACGGCGAAACCGCGCGCCTGCGACATCTGGAACAGCTCCATCACCACGCCCTGGCCCGCGAACGCGGCGTCGCCGTGCATGATGATCGGCAGCACGGCCTGGCGGGCGGCGTCGTTGCGGCGCTCCTGGCGAGCGCGCACCGAACCCTCGACCACCGGGTTGACGATCTCGAGGTGCGACGGATTGAAGGCCAGCGACAGGTGCACCGGTCCGCCCGGCGTCGACACGTCGCTGGAAAAGCCGTTGTGGTACTTGACGTCGCCCGCCGGCAGGTCGCCCGCCGCCTTGCCCTCGAACTCGGCGAACAGGTCCTTCGGCATCTTGCCGAGCGTGTTGACCAGCACGTTCAGCCGGCCGCGATGGGCCATGCCGATGACGATCTCCTCGACGCCGTTCTCGCCGGCCCGTTGCACCACCTCGTCCATCGCGGCGATGAAGCTCTCGCCGCCCTCCAGCGAGAAGCGCTTCTGGCCGACGTACTTGGTGTGCAGGAAGCGCTCCAGCCCCTCGGCGGCGGTCAGACGGTCGAGGATGCGCCGCTTCTCCTCGGCCGAGAAGCTGGGCGTCGAGCGCGACGACTCCAGCCGCTGCTGCCACCAGCGCTTCTGCGCCGGGTCGGAGATGTACATGAACTCGGCGCCGATGGTGCCGCAATAGGTCTGGCGCAGCGCCTTGATGATCTCGCGCAGCGTCATCTGCTCCTGGCCGAAGTACGTATTCGACGCCGAGAAGACGATGTCCATGTCGGCTTCGGTCAGGTCGTAGAAGCCCGGCTCCAGCTCGGCGATGGCGGGCCGCTCCTGGCGCTTCAGCGGATCGAGGTCGGCCCAGCGCGCGCCGAGAAAGCGGTAGGCGGCGATGATCGACTGCACGTGCACCTGCTTGCGCGCCACCGACAGGTCGGTCGGCGCCACCGCCGGGCGCAGCGCGCCGGTCTTGGCGCGCAGGGCGAAAGACTCGACGATCGGCGCGTGCGCCACGTCCGGCGTGGCCGACGAGCCGTCGGCGGCCGGCACCAGCTGCATCTGGTCGAAATACGCCCGCCACTTGTCGGGCACCGAGGCGGGGTTGTCGAGGTACTTCTCGTAAAGCTCCTCGACGTAGGGAGCATTACCGCCGAACAGGTAGGAGTTCAGCTGCAGCTGACGGATCATCGCGTTCGTCCCTTGCAAACGAGTTTCTCGTCCAGGATGCCCGGCACGGCTGCCTCGGGCCGCCGATGCCGGGTGCCGCATTGCCGCTCTGCGGCGCCGCGGTTCGCGGGCGGTCGTCGCGAGGAGCACGCAAGGCTCCCGGCCGACCGAGCGCGCGATGGTAGCACCGCCCCACCCTCTGATCGACTCCTTTCTGCCATGCAGCACCCCGACGATCGGCAGCCGCGCCGACGACCATGAGAGCGCACCTTGCCCGGCGTCAAGACGTCCACCACGGGCGTGGCCGAAGCTTCGCCGGGCATCCGGCCCGGCGCGGCCGGCTCGCCGACCGCCGCTGTGCTTCCCAGCCTGCGCCCGGTCGCCGACCGGGCGCCGGACCCATCGGCCGACCATGAAGATCCTGCGCTCCGACCTGCCGCACTGCCCCGAACTGCACGGCGCAGTGGTGGTGATCGACGTGCTGCGCTCGTTCACCACCATCGCCTACGCCTTCGCGCGCGGCGCGCGTGAGGTGATCCCGGTCGGCTCGGTCGAAGCGGCGCGCGACCTGCGCCTGCGCTGCCCCGACGCACGTGCCTTGGGCGCCGTCGGCGGCGGCGCGCCGGCGGCAGGCCTCGACATGGGCAATTCGCCGGCGCAGGTCGCCGCCCTCGACCTCGCCGGCCGGCAGATCATCCAGTACACGGCCGGCGGTACGCGCGGGCTGGTCGCCTGCGACCACGCCGTCGTGCTGCTGGCCGCGAGCCTCGTCTGCGCCACCGCGACCGCCCGCTACCTGCGACTGCTCAGTCCGCCGTCGATCACACTGGTGGTGACCGGCGTGTGGAAGGACCGCGACGGCGACGAGGATCACGCCTGCGCCGACCTGATCGAGGCGGTGCTGCGCGGCGACGATCCGCCGCGCGCGCGCTTCGCCGAGCGGGTGCGCAACAGCGACTTCGGCCGTCGGTTCAGGTCGGGCACCGACGCCAACCTGCCCCTGGCCGATCTCGAGCACGCCGCCGCGGTCGACCGTTTCGACTTCGCCATGCCGATGAACCGCCTGCGCGACGGCCTGCTGATCCGGCCGGTGCCGGTGCCGTCGCGTTAAGCGCTCCGCCGACGGCAGCCCCTGCCGACGACGCTGGCCGCACAGCGCGCACCCAAAAAAAACGGCGCCCGAAGGCGCCGTTTTCCTCCCCTGCCCCTCTCCTTCTATCTCTTCGCGATCGGCATGACGTCGCGGTGCTTGCTGCCGACGAAAAGCTGCCGCGGCCGGCCGATCTTGTATTCCGGGTCGGCGATCATCTCGTTGAGCTGCGCGATCCAGCCCACCGTGCGGGCCAGCGCGAAGATGGCGGTGAACAGCGGCACCGGGATGCCGATCGCCTTCTGCACGATGCCCGAGTAGTAGTCGACGTTCGGGTACAGCTTGCGGCTGACGAAGTAATCGTCCTCGAGCGCGATCTTCTCCAGCGCCATCGCCAGCTTGAACAGCGGGTCGTCGTGCAGGCCGAGCGAATCGAGCACCTCGTTGCAGGTCTCGCGCATCAGCTTGGCGCGCGGGTCGTAGTTCTTGTAGACGCGATGGCCAAAGCCCATCAGCTTGACGCTGCTGTTCTTGTCCTTGACCTGGGTGATGAACTCGCCGATCTTGGCCACGCCGCCGGCCTTCTGGATGTCGTACAGCATGTTCAGGCATGCCTCGTTGGCACCGCCGTGGGCCGGCCCCCACAGGCAGGCCACGCCGGCGGCGATCGCCGCGAACGGGTTGGTGCCGCTCGAGGCGCACAGCCGCACCGTCGAGGTGGAGGCGTTCTGCTCGTGGTCGGCGTGCAGGATGAAGATCCGGTCCATCGCCCGCACCAGCACGTCGTTCGGCTTGTAGTCCTCGCACGGCGTTGCGAACATCATGCGCATGAAGTTGCCGGCGTAGGACAGGTCGTTGCGCGGGTACATGTACGGCTGGCCGACGCTGTACTTGTAGGCCATCGCCACCAGGGTCGGCATCTTGGCGATCAGGCGGATCGCCGAGATTTCGCGCTGCTGGGCGTTGTGCAGGTTGATCGAGTCGGGATAGAAGGCCGACAGCGCGCCGACCAGGCCGGTCATCACCGCCATCGGGTGGGCATCGCGACGGAAGCCGCGCATGAAGAACTGCATCTGCTCGTTGACCATCGTGTGGCTGGTCACGCGGGAGACGAACTCGGCCTTCTGCTTGGCGTTCGGCAGTTCGCCGAACAGCAGCAGGTAGCAGGTCTCAAGGTAGTCGCACTTGGTCGCCAGCTGCTCGATCGGGTAGCCCCGGTACAGCAGCTCGCCCTTGTCGCCGTCGATGTAGGTGATGGTCGAATTGCACGACGCCGTCGACAGGAAGCCCGGGTCGTAGGTGAACTTGCCGGTCTTGCCGTACAAGGCGCGGATATCAATCACGTCCGGGCCGATCGAGCCCTTGTAAAGCGGCAGGTCGAGCGCCGGGGTGCCGTCGGAGAACGTGAGCGTTGCCTTGCCGTCAGCGGGGGTCAGTGCCATGTGAACTCCTTGCTTTCTGTGTGCAGGGTCTGGAGACACTCAGACTGCACGCAGCGCTTGCAGCATCGCCCGCACATCGGGGCCGTCCAGCGGCGGCACGGGCTCCGTGCGGGCGAGCAGAAGGTCGAGCAGTTCGGTGTCGGGCAATTCAAGCAGCTTCAGCAAGGCCCGGTTCTGCGCTGCGTCAAGGTTCCTGCCGTGGCGGTCGAGAAAGCGGCCGATCAGCAGGTCGTTCTCGAGCAGCCCGCGGCGGGCGCGCCAGCGCAGCCGGCCCAACTCGACCGGCTCGGGCGCCGGGCCGGCTTCATCCGCGGTGTCGGGGCCGGCCATCGCTGCGCCTCGGCCGGCGTCGCCTATACGGCGCGGCGGACCATCAGGTCCTTGATCTTGCCGATCGCCCGGGTCGGATTCAGCCCCTTCGGGCAGACGTCGACGCAGTTCATGATGGTGTGGCAGCGGAACAACCGATACGGGTCCATCAGATTGTCCAGCCGCTCGCCGGTGGCCTGGTCGCGGCTGTCGGCGATGAAGCGGTAGGCCTGCAGCAGCCCCGCCGGGCCGACGAACTTGTCCGGGTTCCACCAGAAGCTCGGGCAGCTGGTGGAGCAGCAGGCGCACAGGATGCACTCGTACAGCCCGTCCAGCTCCTCGCGCTCCTGTGGCGACTGCAGCCGCTCCTTCTCCGGCGGCGGGCTGTCGTTGATCAGGTACGGTTTGACCGACTGGTACTGGTTGAAGAAGTGCGTCATGTCGACGATCAGGTCGCGGATAACCGGCAGACCCGGCAGCGGCTTCAGGACAATCGGTTCCTTCAGCTCCCTCAGGTTGGTGATGCAGGCCAGGCCGTTCTTGCCGTTGATGTTCATCGCGTCGGAGCCGCACACACCCTCGCGGCACGACCTGCGGAACGCCAGGCTGTCGTCGACATCGCTCTTGATGCGCATCAGCGCATCGAGCAGCATCTTGTCGGTCGGCGCCAGCCGCACCTCGAGGTCCTGCATGTACGGCCGGGCGTCCTTGTCCGGGTCGTAGCGGTAGACGCGGAACTTCACGACCCGGCCGGCGCTGGCCAGCGCGGCCTTCTCGTTGGCGCTCGTGGCGGTCATCGGCGTTGGCTCCGTCAGAACGTGCGTTTCTTGGGCTGGAAGGTCTCGACGGTCATCGGCTTCATGTTCACCGGCTTGTAGGCCAGGCGGTTGCCGTCCGAGTACCACAGCGTGTGCTTGATCCAGTTGGCGTCGTCGCGCTCCGGGCAGTCGTCGCGGGCGTGCGCGCCGCGGCTCTCGGTGCGCGCCTCGGCCGAGACGATGGTCGCCTTGGCGGTCTCGATCAGGTTGTCCAACTCCAGCGCCTCGATGCGCGCAGTGTTGAAGACCTTCGACTTGTCGGCGCTCGCCACGTGCCGACGCCGCTCGTCGAGGGCGCGGATCTGCCTTGCCCCTTCGGCAAGCAGGCTGCCGGTGCGGAACACGCCGCAGTGCTTCTGCATCGTGCGGCGGATCTCGTCGGCGACGTCCTGCGTGCGCTCGCCCTTGTCGCGCGCGTCGAGCGCTGCCAGCCGCGCCACCGTCGCCTCGCCGGCGCCGGCCGGCAGCGGCCGGTTCTCACGCGGCTCGCCGCGCAGCATGCCGACAATGTGGTCGCCGGCCGAGCGGCCGAACACCACCAGGTCGAGCAGCGAGTTGGTGCCCAGCCGGTTGGCCCCGTGCACGCTGACGCACGAGCACTCGCCGATCGCATACAGGCCGCCGACCACCGCGTTCGGCTCGCCGCCCTTCGGGGCCACCACCTGGCCGTGATAGTTGGCCGGCACGCCGCCCATCTGGTAATGGATGGTCGGCACCACCGGGATCGGCTCGCGGATCGGGTCGACGTTGGCAAACTTGATGGCGATCTCGCGGATCGACGGCAGCCGCTTCATGATCGTCTCGGCGCCGAGGTGGTCGAGCTTTAGCAGCACGTGATCCTTCTCCGGACCGCATCCGCGACCTTCCTTGATCTCCTGGTCCATCGAGCGCGAGACGAAGTCGCGCGGCGCCAGGTCTTTGAGGGTCGGGGCATAGCGCTCCATGAAGCGCTCGCCGTTGGAGTTAAGCAGGATGCCGCCCTCGCCGCGCACGCCCTCGGTGATCAGCACGCCGGCACCGGCCACCCCGGTCGGGTGGAACTGCCAGAACTCCATGTCCTCCAGCGGGATGCCCGCCCGCGCGGCCAGGCCGAGGCCGTCGCCGGTGTTGATGTAGGCGTTGGTCGAGGCGGCGAAGATCCGGCCGGCGCCGCCGGTGGCGAGCACGGTGACCTTTCCCTCGAGGATCATCAGCTCGCCGGTTTCCATCTCCAGCGCCACCACGCCGACGCAATGGCCTTCGGCATCCATCACCAGGTCAAGCGCCATCCACTCGACGAAGAACTGGGTGCGCGCGGCGACGTTGCGCTGGTACAGCGTGTGCAGCAGCGCGTGGCCGGTGCGGTCGGCCGCCGCGCAGGCGCGCGGCACCGGCTTCTCGCCGAAGTTGGCCGAATGGCCGCCGAACGGTCGCTGGTAGATAGTGCCGTCCGGGTTGCGGTCGAACGGCATGCCGAAGTGCTCCAGCTCGTAGACCACCTTCGGCGCCTCGCGGCACATGAACTCGATCGCGTCCTGGTCGCCGAGGTAGTCGGAGCCCTTGACGGTGTCGAACATGTGCCACAGCCACTGGTCCTCGGTCATGTTGCCGGGCGACGCGCCGATGCCACCCTGCGCGGCCACCGTGTGCGAGCGGGTCGGGAACACCTTCGACAGCACGGCGACGTTCAGGCCTGCGCGGGCCAGCTGCAGAGAACAGCGCATGCCGGCGCCGCCCGCGCCGACGATCACTGCGTCGAAGCGACGGCGCGGCAACGTGGACATAGCGGTCATCGCTCAGACTCTCCAGAGGATCTGCACCGACCAGACCGCGCAGGCGGCCAGCCACAGGATGGTCAGCACGTAGGCGCACAGCCGGATCCAGGTCGGCTTGACGTAGTCCATGAAGATCTCGCGCATGCCGACCCACGCGTGGTAGACGAGCGCGACGATCACGACCAGCGTGGCGACTTTCATCCACAGCGGCGCGAACAGCCCGGCCCAGGCCTCGTATCCGGGCGGCAGGACGAACACCGCGTAGGCGCCGAAGACGATCAGGTAGACCGCCATCACGACGGCGGTGACGCGCTGCGCCAGCCAGTCGCGCAGCCCGTAGTGCGCGCCGACCACCAGGCGCTTCGGACCGATGTTCGCTGCCATCTAGAGGACTCCGAAAAGCTTCAGGCCGGCCGCCAGCGTCAGCGGCAGGCTGACCAGATAGACGAGGACCGCGCTGCGCGCCGCCGCCTCTTTCTCGATGCCGACGTGCAGGTCGAGCAGCAGGTGGCGGATGCCGGTGACCAGGTGATGCAGCAGCGCCCAGCAGAGGGCGAGCAGCACCAGCTTGACCAGCGCGCCGGAGGCGAGCGCCGCCAGCCGGCCGTAGCTGATCTCGGAGATCAGGCTCAGGTCGAACAGCCAGAGCAGGAAAGGCAGCGCGAGGAACATCAGCGCGCCGCTGATGCGGTGCAGGATCGAGACGACGCCGCCCGCCGGCAGCCGGTAGCCCAGGATCTGCGTGACGTGGATGTTCTTGAACTCCGGGCGCTTCTTTTCTTGCAGCGTTGTGCTCATGGGAGGTCGAAGCAGATGGAGGGGAAACCGTGAGGACCTGCGCGCAGCGCCGTTCATTCTCGCCGAATTCGCCGCCGGCGAACAAATCGGAAGTCGGCGCGGGCGAGCGGCGTGGCGTCAGAACAGCTCGTTGTGATAGTGGTAGTCGGTGGTGACGCAGAAGCCGCGGCGCACCTCGACCGGCTGGTCGCGGTAGGTGTAGGAGACGCGGTCGACCAGAAGAAGCGGCGCGCCCGGCGCAACCGCCAGCAGCGCGGCGACGTCCTCGGCCGCCGCCACGGCGCGGATGCGCTCGTCGGCACGGATCATGCGCGTGCCGAACTCCGACTCGAACAGCCCGTACAGCGGGCCTCGATACTCGGCGAGTCGCTCAGGAGTCAGGCCGCGGAACAGCGCAGCCGGCAGCCAGATGTCGTCCAGCACCAGCGGTTTGCCGCCGACGCCGAGCAGGCGGCGCAGATAGACGACGCCGTCGCCGCCGCGCAGGGCCAGTTGCTGCGCGACGTCCGCCGGCGCCTTCGCCCGCCGGCACTCGAGAAAGGTGCTCTGCGCCGGCACCGCCTCGCCGCGGTCGGGCACCAGACGCAGAAAGCGGAACTGCACGCGCGCCTCCTGATGGGTGGCGACGAAGGTCCCCTTGCCCTGCCGGCGCACCAGCAGGTTTTCCGCCGCCAGTTCGTCGACCGCCTTGCGGACGGTGCCCTGGCTGACCTGGAAGCGCGCCGCGAGTTCCAGTTCGCTCGGGATCGGCTCGCCGGGCTTCCACTCGCCCTGCTGCAGCCGCTGCACCAGCAGCGACTTGATCTGCTTGTAGAGCGGAAGGAACACCGCATCGCGCGGTCGTTCCGCGGCCGGAGGACGGGCGGTATCGGCGGACATGCGGGCAATTCGCTGCGAACCGGCGGCTCGGCGTAATCTTGTGTCTTATAGAAGACCTATACTACGCCTGTCGGCGTCGGAAGTCCCCGCCGCCCCTCCCGGTTCGCGGTCGCTGCGCCGGGCGACCGCAACGCCGCGCCGAAGTCCGCGGAGTCGACCCGACCTTGATCAAGGTTCGACGCCGGACCCTGCGCTAGCCTCTTGCTTCCTTTTGGGAGACCACTCATGTCCAAGAACCCCGTCCGTGTCGCTGTCACCGGCGCCGCCGGCCAGATCGGCTATTCGATCCTGTTCCGGATCGCCTCGGGCCAGATGCTCGGCAACGACCAGCCCGTCGTCCTCCAACTGCTCGAGATTCCGGACGAGAAGGCGCAGAAGGCGCTCAAGGGCGTGATGATGGAACTGGACGACTGCGCGTTCCCGCTGCTGGCCGGCATGCACGCCTACAGCGACCCGGTGGCGGCATTCAAGGACGCCGAGGTGGCCGTGCTCGTCGGCGCGCGTCCGCGCGGGCCCGGCATGGAGCGCAAGGACCTGCTGGCGGCCAATGCGCAGATCTTCACCGCGCAGGGCAAGGCGCTCGACGCCGCGGCCAGCCGCAACGTCAAGGTGCTGGTGGTCGGCAACCCGGCCAACACCAATGCCTACATCGCGATGAAGTCGGCGCCGTCGCTGCCGAAGACCGCCTTCACCGCGATGATGCGGCTCGACCACAACCGCGCGCTGTCGCAACTGGCGGCGCGCACCGGCAAGCCGGTCGCGTCGATCGAGAAGCTGGTCGTCTGGGGCAACCACTCCCGACCATGTACCCCGACATCCGCTTCGCCACCATTGGCGGCCAGAACGCGGCCGGCCTGGTCAACGACCAGACGTGGTACCGCGACACCTACATCCCGACGGTCGGCAAGCGCGGCGCGGCCATCATCGAGGCGCGCGGGCTGTCGTCGGCGGCATCGGCGGCCAGTGCCGCCATCGATCACATCCGCGACTGGGTGCACGGCACCGGCGGACGCTGGATCACGATGGGCATTCCCTCCGACGGCAGCTACGGCATCCCGGAAGAGGTCCTGTACGGCTTCCCGGTCACCACGGCTGCCGGCAAGTACGAGATCGTCAAGGGACTCGAGATCGACGACTGGTCGCGCGGCAAGATGGACGCCACGCTGAAGGAACTGCTCGAGGAGCGCGACGCCGTCAAGCACCTGCTGGGCTAGGCGGCGGGGCAAGGCGCAGAGCTCCCGCGAGCGAGCGTTCGAGGCGATGCGCGCCCGCCGGTTCGCTGCCCTGCTCGCCGTCCTCGCCGGCGTGGCCGGCGCCGGAGCGCAGCCCCCGGAACCCGCAGCGGTCGGCCGCGACCGGCCGCTGACCACCACCTGGCTGTGCGAGAACGAGCGCAGCGTGCTGCTGAACTTCCACCCGCGGCGGCCGTCGGAGGACGCCTGGCTCACCTACGCCGGGACGCGCGTCGCCGTCGTGCGCACGCGCAGCGCCTCCGGCGTGTCGTTCGCCAGCCCGGACGGCGAGGTCAACTGGCACGAGAAGGGCGACGAGGCGACGCTGCAGTTCACCGACGTGCTGGCCGAGCCGCTGCGCTGCCGCCGGCAGCGCTGACCGCCCTGCCGCTCTTCGCAATGGCCAGGGCGGCGGGTCGACCGGTGGCAGACGCGGTGCTGGTCGGCATTGCCGACTACATCGGCCGCGCGCGGGTCGGCAGCCGGCTCGCCTACGAGACCGCCCGCCACTGCCTGATGGACAGCCTCGGCTGCGCCTTCGAGGCGCTGCACTACCCGGCGTGCACCAAGCTGCTCGGCCCGGTCGTTCCGGGCACCGTGGTGCCTCACGGCGCGCGGGTGCCGGGCACGCAGTTCCAGCTGGACCCGGTGAAGGCTGCCTTCGACATCGGCACGACGGTCCGCTGGCTCGACTTCAACGACACCTGGCTGGCGGCCGAGTGGGGCCACCCGTCCGACAACCTCGGCGCGATCCTCGCCACGGCCGACTGGCTGTCGCGGACGGCAGTCG
The DNA here is from genome assembly GCA_048497655.1 of Caballeronia novacaledonica. Lineage (GTDB taxonomy): Bacteria > Pseudomonadota > Gammaproteobacteria > Burkholderiales > Burkholderiaceae_F > JADJWR01. Next base: position 5,662 of record JBHJND010000461.1, on the reverse strand, counting down.
CCGGCGGCCGCCGGCCGCTGACGGTGCACGACGTGCTCACCGCGATGATCAAGGCGCACGAGATCCAGGGCTGCCTGGCGCTGGACAACGCCTTCAACGAGGTCGGGCTCGACCACGTCGTGCTGGTCAAGGTCGCCTCGACCGCGGTGGCGGCGAAGCTGCTCGGCCTGTCACGCGAGGAGACCGTCGCCGCCCTGTCGCACGCCTGGATCGACGGCCATCCGCTGCGCACCTACCGCCAGGCGCCGAATGCCGGCTCGCGCAAGAGCTGGGCCGCGGGCGACGCGACCAGCCGCGGCGTGCGGCTGGCGCTGATCGCCCGCACGGGAGAGACGGGCTATCCGACGGCGCTGACGGCGAAGCAGTACGGCTTCTGCGACGCGCTGTTCGGCGGCCAGCCGTTGCGCCTGCAGCGGCCGATCGCCCGCTGGAGCGGCTACGTGATGGAGAACGTGCTGTTCAAGGTCGCCTACCCGGCCGAGTTCCACGCCCAGACCGCAGTCGAGGCAGCGCTGGCCATCCGCCGCACGATGGCCGCCCGAGGCAGGACCGCCGACGACATCGCCTCGGTGACGATCCGCACGCACGAAGCCTGCCTGCGCATCATCGACAAGAGCGGGCCGCTGTCGAGCCCGGCCGACCGCGACCACTGCATCCGGTACATGGTCGCGGTGCCGCTGCTGTTCGGCCGGCTGACGGCGGCCGACTACGAGGACGAGGCGGCGGCCGATCCGCGCATCGACGCCCTGCGGGCACGGATATCCTGCGTCGAGGAGCCGCGCTTCACGCGCGACTACCACGACCCGGACAAGCGCTCGATCGCCAATGCGGTGAGCGTGCGGTTGCGTGACGGCAGCCGGCTGCCCGAGGTGCTGGTCGAGTACCCGCTCGGCCACCGGCGCCGGCGCAAGGAGGGTCTGCCCTTACTGGTGGAGAAGTTCCGCACCAACCTGGCCCGCCTGTTCCCGCCGAAGCAGGCCGGGGCGATCCTCGGCCTTTGCCTTGACGCGAAGAGGCTATCGGCCACGCCGGTGAACGAGTTCGTCGACATGATGGTGATCTGATGCGGCCGCGCGCTTGCCACGCGAGCCGACGCCCTGTCCCGCGCCGCCTGCCGCCACGGCCACTGCCGGCCGGGGCGCAAGGAATTCTTTACGATGTCCCTACTCGCCTGAGGAAGACCATATGACACACAACCTTTTCGATTCCCAGCAATCCTTCGCGATCGGCAAGAAGACGGCCCGCTTCTACTCGCTGCCGGCGCTGGAGAAGGCCGGGCTGGGCAGGATCTCGCGCCTGCCGATGTCGATCCGCCTCGTGCTGGAGAGCGTGCTGCGCAACTGCGACGGCAAGAAGGTGACCGAGGCCCACGTGCGCGAGCTCGCCGGCTGGCAGCCGAACGCCGAGCGGCACGACGAGATCCCGTTCATCGTCGCCCGCGTCGTCCTGCAGGACTTCACCGGCGTGCCGCTGCTGGCGGACCTCGCCGCGATGCGCAGCGTCGCCGCCAAGCAGGGCAAGGATCCGAAGACGATCGAGCCGCTGGTGCCGGTCGACCTGGTGGTCGACCACTCGGTGATGATCGACCACTACGGCTCGAAGGATGCGCTCGACCTCAACATGAAACTTGAGTTCTCGCGCAACCGCGAGCGCTACGAGTTCATGAAGTGGGGCATGCAGGCGTTCGACACCTTCGGCGTGGTGCCGCCGGGCTTCGGCATCGTGCACCAGGTCAACCTCGAGTACCTGGCGCGCGGCGTGCACAGCAAGGACGGGGTCTACTACCCCGACACGCTGGTCGGCACCGACAGCCACACGACGGTGATCAACGGCATCGGCGTGGTCGGCTGGGGCGTCGGCGGCATCGAAGCCGAGGCCGGCATGCTCGGCCAGCCCGTCTACTTCCTGACGCCCGACGTGGTCGGCGTGAACCTGAGGGGCAAGCTGCGCAGCGGCGTCACCGCGACCGATCTCATGCTCACCATCACCGAGATGCTGCGCAAGGAGAAGGTGGTCGGCAAGTTCGTCGAGTTCTTCGGCGAAGGCACCGCGTCGCTGTCGGTCACCGACCGCGCCACCATCGCCAACATGGCGCCCGAGTACGGCGCGACGATGGGCTTCTTCCCGGTCGACGAGAAGACGGTCGCCTACTTCGAGGGCACCGGCCGCACGAAAGATGAAATTGCCGCCTTCGAGGCGTACTTCAAGGCGCAGGGGATGTTCGGCGTGCCCAAGGCCGGCCAGATCGACTACACGAAGTCACTGGGTCTCGACCTCGCCACCGTGGCGCCCTCGCTGGCCGGGCCGAAGCGTCCGCAGGACCGCATCGAGATTGGCAACGTCAAGAAGCAGTTCATCTCGCTGTTCTCGAAGCCGGTCGCGGAGAACGGCTTCAACCAGCCGGCATCGCGGCTGCAGCAGCGTTTCGCCCTCCCGCGCGGCCATGGGCAGCTCGGGGGCAAGGTCAAGGACGCGCCCATCGGCGCGACCCGAGACCTGGAAGAGATGGCCGGCGACCGACCGATGATGAAGCCGGACCGTGAACAAGATGTCCACGACGTCAAGATCGCGGACGGCGACGTGCTGATCGCCGCCATCACCTCCTGCACAAACACCAGCAACCCCGGCGTGCTGCTCGCCGCCGGGCTGCTCGCCAAGAAGGCCGTCGAGCGCGGGCTGACGGTCAAGAAGCACATCAAGACCTCGCTCGCGCCGGGATCGCGCATCGTCACCGACTACCTGACCAAGACCGGCCTGCTGCCCTACCTGGAGAAGCTCGGCTTCGCGGTGGCCGCCTATGGCTGCACCACCTGCATCGGCAACACCGGCGACCTCGCGCCGGAGATCAACGAGGTCATCACCAAGAACGACCTGGTCTGCGCGGCGGTGCTGTCGGGCAACCGTAACTTCGAGGCGCGCATCCATCCGAACCTGAAGGCCAACTTCCTCGCCTCGCCGCCGCTGGTGGTCGCCTACGCGATCGCCGGCACGGTCTTGCGCGACCTGATGACCGAGCCTCTCGGCAAGGGCAAGGACGGCGAGGACGTATTCATCGGCGACGTGTGGCCGAGTTCGGACGAGATTCATGCCCTGATGAAGCAAGCGATGAACCCGAAGGTCTTCCAGGCCAACTACGGCAACGTGAAGCAGAACCCGGGCGATCTGTGGCAGAAGATCGAGGGCGGCAGCGGACAGGTCTACGGCTGGCCGAAGTCGACCTACATCGCCGAGCCGCCGTTCTTCGACGGCTTCTCGATGCAACCTTCGGCGATGCCGGCGGTGCGCAACGCCCGCGCGCTGGGCATCTTCGGCGACTCGATCACCACCGACCACATCTCGCCGGCCGGCAGCATCAAGGACTCCTCGCCCGCTGGCAAGTGGCTGATCGCGCACGGCGTGACCAAGGCGGATTTCAACTCCTACGGTGCCCGCCGCGGCAACCACGAGGTGATGATGCGCGGCACCTTCGCCAACGTGCGGATCAAGAACCTGCTGATCCCTGCCAAGGCGGACGGCTCGCGCCTCGAGGGCGGCCTGACGGTCCACCATCCGTCGGGCGAGCAGATGTCGATCTACGACGCCGCCATGAAATATCAGGGCGACGGCGTGCCGACGGTGGTCTTCGGCGGCGAGGAGTACGGCACCGGCTCATCGCGCGACTGGGCGGCCAAGGGCACACAGTTGCTTGGCGTGAAGGCGGTGATAGCCCGCAGCTTCGAGCGCATCCACCGCAGCAACCTGGTCGGCATGGGCGTGCTGCCGCTGCAATTCAAGGGCGACGACTCGGCGGCGTCGCTGGGCATCACCGGCGACGAGACCTTCGACATCATGGGCCTGGAGCGCGAGATCAAGCCGCAGCAGGACGCCACGCTGGTGATCCGCAAGCCGGACGGCTCGAGCCGCACGGTGTCGCTGACGCTGCGCATCGACACGCCGATCGAGGTCGATTATTACCGGCACGGCGGCATCCTGCCGTTCGTGCTGCGCCAGCTGCTAGCCGCCTGACGGCGGGGCGGCCAGGCGCCACGGAGCACGACGGGGGCGGCGGCCCCCGTCGCCCTATCCTTCCTCGACAGGCTGGCGATGCAAACCGAGACTGCCGACGTCCAGACCACTGCCATCGTCGATCGTCCGGGGCACAGGCGCGGCTTCCTCACCACCGCCTGGCCGGTCATCGCCCTGGCACTGATGCTCATGCTGCTGCTGCGCGCCTGCGTGCCGGCGATGCAGGCCGCAGCGGTGCCGCTCGTGCCCACGCAGACGGCCGGGCCCGGCGCGACGCGCTGACCGCCCGCCGGCATGCCGATGCCCCCGCCCGCCGACGATTGCCTTGCCGTCAGCGGCGACGGCCTGCAGATGACGCTCGCCGGCGCCTGGCGGCTGGCGGAGCTGCCGGCGCTCGCCTCGGCACTGGCCGCGGCGCGGCCACGCTCGCCGCTGACCGTCGACGGCGAGCGCCTGATCTCGCTGGACTCGGCCGCCGCGCTCGAGCTGATCCGCGCCCTCGATGCCGCCGGCCTCGACGCCGACAGCGTCAGCTGGCAGGGCTTCTCGCCGCCGCACCGCAGGGTGCTCGACGACGTGCTGCGCCGCCGCGCCTCGCTGGCCGAGGCGGTGCCGCCGAAGCAAAGCCGCTGGCTGGCCGAGATCGGCCGGCATGCGCTCGTCATCTACCGGCAGGGCCTCGACCACCTCAGCTTCATGGGCGAGACGCTCACGGCATTCCTCGAACTGCTCGTCGCGCCGCGCCGGCTGCGGCTGCGCGAGCTGACCACCCAGCTCGAACAGGCCTGCCTGAACGCCATCCCGGTGGTGGTCCTGGTCACGCTGCTGATCGGCGTGGTGTTCGCCTACCTGCTCGGCCTGCAGGCAGAGCAGTACGGCGCCAACATCTTCGTCGTCGACGGCGTGGGCATCGGCATGTCGCGCGAGTTCGCGCCGATCATCGTCGCCGTGATCATCGCCGGCCGCTCGGGCGCCGCCTTCACCGCGCAGCTGGGATCGATGCGGCTGACCGAGGAAATCGACGCGATCCGCACGCTCGGCCTGTCGCCGATGCAGGTGCTGGTGGTGCCGCGGGTGCTGGCGCTGCTGATCGCCCTGCCCCTGCTTTCCTTCATCGGCCTGGTGTCCGGCCTGGTCGGCGCGGCGCTGGTGGCCGACGCGATGCTCGGCATCCCGCCGGTGTCCTTCGCCGAGCGGCTGCACGACGCACTCGACATCACGCACGTTTGGGCCGGCCTGATCAAGACGCCGGTGTTCGCGCTGGCGATCTCAGTGATCGCCTGCCGCCTGGGCATGCACGTCGGCCGCGACACACGGGCCGTGGGGCTGGCCACCACCTCGACCGTGGTGCAGAGCATCGTCAACGTCATCCTGCTCGACGCCGCCTTCGCCGTGCTGTTCCAGGAACTCGGCATCTGAGCGCCCCATGCCCGCCGTGGACAGCCGCGAAACGGTCATCGAAGTCGAGGGCATTGTCACGCGCTTCGGCGCCAACGCGGTGCACGACGGCGTTTCCTTCTCGGTGGAGCGCGGCACGCTGGTCGCGCTGATCGGCGGCTCCGGCACCGGCAAGTCGGTGCTGCTGCGCGAGATCATCGGCCTGCACCGCCCGACCGAGGGCGTGGTGCGCGTGCTCGGCACCGACATGTGGCGCGCG
>JBHJND010000460.1:0-11850 GCA_048497655.1 Caballeronia novacaledonica | reverse complement strand
GGCCTGCACTTCTACACGATGAACCAGGCGGGGCCGACGCTCGAGCTATGGCGCCGGCTCGGCCTGCCGAAATAAGTGACCGGTCGACGGCGGCGCGGCTGCATCAGAGCAGGATCCCGCCGATCGTCAGCACCCACCAGGCGAACACCGCGGTCGTGCCGAAACGTTCTACCCAACCGGCGCTGCCGCCGAAGCCGTTGCGTTCGTTCATCGTTACCTCCGTTCGCTGAAAGGCGGGGCCGTTCGCGTCGGCCTCAGGTGCTGGGTTCGGCGGCGCCGAGCTGCAGCCGGCTGAGAAGTTGCCGCAGGTCACGGGCCGCCTGGCGCAGCCACCGTCCCGCGTAACGCGCGGCGCTGCGGGGGCGTGCATCGACGATCTGCAGTCGCGTCGGCACAAGGCCTTCGGCCACAGCGCGTCCGCCGTGCAGCGCCAGTTCGCTGCCGGCAACGACGATCGAGTCGCCCGCCTGGCCTTCCTCGGTCAGCCAGGTGGCGCCGTACAGCACCCGCACGCGTGAGTGCGGCCCACCATCGAAGACGAAAAGCTGCTCGTAGCCCAGGTCGACAGTGGTTAGGACTTCCGCTCTTGTCTTCATCTTCCACCTCATTCGCTGCGCGCATCGGTGCGCGACCGATGGCGGGATTTGACGCCTCGCCCGGGCGGGCGACAAACGAATTGTTCGCAGTTGATGGATGCAAGCTGCGCATGTATGGTCGCGGTGATGAGCGCAAGCGGAGTTGCCGCCACGGGCCGCCGCCGCCGGCCGATCGGCCTGGCGTCGCTGCGCGGATTCGAGGCCGCGGCGCGGCTGCTGTCGTTCACCGCGGCAGCGGCCGAACTGAACCTCACCCAGTCGTCGATCAGCCGCCAGATCGCCGGCCTCGAGCGGCAGGTCGGCAAGCCGCTGTTCATGCGAAGGACCCGCGCGCTGGTGCTGACCGCCGCCGGCGCGCAGCTGCAGCGCGCGGTGCGGCAGGCGCTGGCGGCGGTCGACCAGAGCGTGGAGGAAATCCGCGGCGCCGGTAGCGCGCGGCGGATGACGCTGACCACCTATGCGTCCTTTGCATCGCTGTGGCTGGTGCCGCGGCTGGCGGTCTTCCAGCGGCGCTACCCGGAAATCGAGATCCGCATCGACGCCTCAGACCGAGTGGTGGACTTGCAGGCGGAGGATGTCGATGTCGCTATCCGCTGGCTGTCGGCCGGCGCCCTGCCGTCCGGCGCCACCCTGCTGATCGACGACGTGGTGGCGCCGGCGATGAGTCCGCGCCTGTTGCAGTCGGCGGCGCCGCGCAAGCCGGCCGACCTGGCGAAATGGCCGCTGCTCGACCTCGACGACAGCGTGATGGGCGCCGAGAGGCTGAACTGGGCCGCCTGGTTTGCTTTCGCCGGGGCAGGCGCGGTAGAGCCCGCGGCCGGGCGGCTGGTGTTCTCATTCGTCGACCAGGCCGTGCAGGCGGCGGTTCGCGGCCAGGGCGTGGCGCTGGTGCGCTCGCCGTTCCTGCAGGACTGCGTCGCCAGCGGCGACCTGGTGATGCCGTTTCCGAGGCTGCGCATGCAGGTGGGGTACCGGCACGTGCTGGTGGTGAACCCGGCCAGCGCCGGTCGTCCACACGTTGCGGCGTTCCGCAGCTGGCTGACCGAGCAGTTCCGGCGCGTGCCGCAACTGGCCGGCTGAGGGTGCGGCGCCGGCAGGGCGCGCGCGGCTAGAGCACGCCGGACTCGGTGATGCCGAGATCGAGCTGCACGTCGTGCGGCTTCGGGTCGACGCTCTTGACGCGCCCGCAGTCGAAGGCGATGCCGACGGTGGACGGCCGCACCGGCAGGCTCGCCAGCGTGCGGTCGTAGAAGCCGGCGCCGTAGCCGAGCCGGTGCCGCTGCTCGTCGATGCCGACACAGGGGATCACCAGCAGCTGCGGCTTGATCCGCTCGGCGGTGTCCGGCACCTGTATGCCGAACTGGCCGGGCTTCATCGGCATGCGCGGATGCCAGGGCGCGAATTCGAGCAGCTGTCCGGCCACCACCGGCAGCGCCGCGACGCGGGCAGGGTTCTCGGCCAGCCAGGTCGTGATCGCCGACGTGATGTCGGGTTCGCCGCGCGTCGGCCAGTAGAAAGCCAGCCGCTGCAGCGGCATCGTGCGCAGCCAACGCAGCAGGCGGTCGCCGAGGACCCGCGAGCGGGCCTCTCGATCGCCCAGTTCGTTGCGCGCGGCCAGCAGCTTCGCGCGCAGCGCGCCGCGCGCCGGATCGGGCGGTAATGCTTTCGGCGCCGGTGGCGGCGGGATCCTGAACATCATCGCGACATCGCCTGTGTTAGCCTGCCCTCATGCTGCAGGTCGAGGCAATGCGCATCGTACACATCGCTGTGCTTGCGCTTGCTGCCGCGTTCGCCAGTGCCCCGGCAGCGGCGCAGCCGGCAGGCAAGCGCGGCGACGCCGCCGTCAGCGGCGATGCCGCCGTGCTCGCGGCGCGCGAGGCCTTTGCCGCCGGCGACCGGAACCGGCTGGCGCTGGCCGCCGCGGCAATCGGCGAACACCCGCTTCGGTCTTATGGCGAGTTCTGGTCGCTGCAGCTGCGCCTGCGAAGCGAGCGCAACGGCACGGCGGTGGCCGTCGACCGGGCGGTTGCCGAGTTCATGCAGCGCCATCCGCGCACCTACGTCGCCGACCGGGTCCGCCTCGACTGGCTGCTGAACCTCGGCGCGCGGCGCGAGTTCGACGCCCTGCTTCGCGAGCGTCCGGCGGTCGTCTGGGGCGACGACGCGCAACTGCGCTGCTACGAACTGCTGGCGCGCTATGTCACCCAGGAGCGGCCGAAGTCGCTGGCGGACGAGGGGCGCGGCCTGCTGGCGGCCACACGCGAGTCCTCCACCGAGGGCTGCGCCGCGCTGGCCGACGAACTGATCGCCGACCGCCAGCTCTCTCCGTGGACGAGGGTGCGGGCGCTGGTCGAGCACAATCAGCTCGCCTCGGCGCGCCGCGCCACCGCTGCGCTGCCGCCGGCGGACGCCGCGCAGGCGGCGCAGATCATCGAGCAGCCGGCGCGCTGGCTCACCACCCATGAGCGGCGCATCAGCCGCCAGCAGATCGAGCCCGCGCTGCTCGCCCTGGCCCGGCTGTCGCGGGACGACCCGGAAAAGGCGGCGCAGTTTGCCTCGGCGCTGAACCTGCACCTGACGCCGGCGCAGCGCGGCCTCGTCTGGGGGCGGATTGGACACATGGCGGCGCTGAAGCTGACGCCGGAGGCCGTGTCCTGGTACCGGCAAGGCGGCGAGCAGGTCGGCGTGGCGGCCGACACCGTGCGCGCCGACGAGGTGCTGGAGTGGCAGGTCCGCGCGGCGCTGCGCGCCGGCGACTGGCAGATGGTGCGCAACACGATCGAGCGCATGCCGCGGCCGCTGGCCGACGACCCGGCGTGGGTGTACTGGCACGGTCGGTCGCTGGCCGCCGCCGGCCAGCGCGAGGCGGCCGAGCTGCAATTCGCCCGCATCGCCGGCCGCTTCGAGTTCTACGGCAAGCTCGCCGCGGAGGAACTCGGCCGGCCGATCGTGCTGCCGCCGCCGGCGGCGCCGGTCAGCGACGAGGAGCTGGCGTCCGTTCAGACCAACGCCGGGTTCCAGCGCGCTCTCGGCTTCTACCGGCTCGGCCTGCGCGCCGAAGGCCACCGCGAGTGGAACTGGCAGCTGGGCGTGGCCAACGAAGGCGGCCGCATGACGGACCGGCAGATGCTGGCGGCAGCCGAATTCGCGCGCCGCAACGGCGTGATCGATCGCATGATTTCGACCTCCGAGCGCACGCGCGAGGAGTTCGACTTCACACAGCGCTTCCCGTCGCCGTACCGCGCGGCGCTCGAGGCCCATGCGCGCAGCGCCGGCCTGGAGCCGACCTGGGTCTACGGCCTGATCCGCCAGGAGTCGCGCTTCATCGAGGACATCCGCTCGTCGGCCGGCGCTTCCGGGCTGATGCAGTTGATGCCCGCCACGGCGCGCTGGGTGGCGCGCAAGGTCGGCATGAGCGACTTCAGCGCCGACCGAGTCACCGAGGTCGACGTCAACCTTCGCCTCGGCACGAGCTACCTGCGCATGGTGCTCGACGATCTCGACGGACATCCGGCGCTGGCCACTGCCGCCTACAACGCCGGCCCCGGCCGGCCGCGGGCGTGGCGCGCCGCGTTGCCGCGCTCGGTCGAAGGCGCGGTCTTCGCCGAGACCATCCCGTTCAACGAGACGCGCGACTACGTCAAGAAAGTGATGTCGAACTCCGTCTACTACGCAGCGCTGTTCGAGGACCGCGCGCAGTCGCTCAAGACGCGGCTCGGCACCGTTGCGCCGAAGGCCGCCGGCAGCACGGCGCTGCCGTAGCCGACCCGCCACCGGAGCGAGCCGGCGTCGCATCTCGCAGCCGGATACCGCATTCCCGTCGGTCGATAAGGCCGGCAGGCTGCGTAAGGCTCGCGCAAGAAAACTAATCTAGGGTTTTCCCCAAGGTGAACAGCCTGGCGCCGGCGTCGCCTTGTCCGCCGGCTTCAGCCGCGCCTTTCATGGCTTCGGCGCGGCGACTGGGCACCGGCACACCAACAACGAAGGGAGGAGCACGATCATGTCTGCCGCACCAACGGGCACGTCGATCAACTGGGTTGCGATCGACAACGACCCGCGATTCCAGCGTCTGCACACCAAGAAGGTCGCCTTTCTCACCGGCCTGATGGTGTTCTCGTTGATCTACTACTTTCTGCTGCCGATCGGCGCGGCCTATTTCACCGATCTCTTCAAGATCAAGGTGTACGGCGTCGTCAACGTCGGCATCCTGTTCGCGCTTTCGCAGTTCGTCGTCGCCTGGGGCATCGCCTTCTACTACACGGCAAAAGCCAAGGAGTTCGACGCCATGGCCGCCGAACTGGTCCGCGAAGCCGACAAGATCGGGAGGAAATAGGCCGTGGACAAGAAACGAATCCTTCTTTTCGCGGCGGGCGCGCTGGCGCTGCCGCTGATCGCGATGCCGGCCCTTGCGCAGGGTGCCGTCGCCGACAAGTGGAAGTGGCTTACCTTCCTCGTCTTCGGCACCATCATCGCGCTGACGATGTACGTCACCTACGTGGCGGCCAAGCGCGTCAAGACGGCCGCGGACTTCTATGCTGCCGGCGGCGGCGTCTCCGGCCTGCAGAACGGCTGGGCGATCGCCGGCGACTACCTGTCAGCGGCGTCGTTCCTCGGCATCGCCGGCCTGATCTCGCTGTACGGCTACGACGGCTTCATGTACTCGGTGGGCTGGCTGGTCGCCTACATCACCGTGCTGCTGGTGATCGCCGAGCCATGCCGGAATATCGGCAAGTACACGCTGTCGGACATCCTCGCCTACCGCAACAACCCGAAGAAGGCGCGCATCGTCGGCGCTCTGTCCACCATCACGGTTTCCACTTTCTACCTGACTGCGCAGATGGTCGGTGCCGGCGTGCTGATCAAGACCCTGATCGGCATCGACTACGAAATATCCGTGATGACCGTGGGCGTGCTGATGCTGGCCTACGTGCTGTTCGGCGGAATGGTGGCCACCACCTGGGTGCAGATCATCAAGGCCGTCCTGCTGGTCTGCGCCTCGATCCTCATGGTGATCCTGGTCTGGAGCCAGTACGGATTCCTCGGCGACTTCCTCGCCAGTGTCGTCGGCGATGCCAAGGTCCAGGCCCGCGTCGCCGCCCTGATCGGCGACAGGGCCAAGAACCTCTCGGCCGAACAACTGGGCCAGATCTTCCTGGAGCCCGGCTTGTTCCTCAAGGTGCCGCTCGACCAGATCTCGCTTGGCATGGCCCTGGTGTTCGGCACGGCCGGCATGCCGCACATCCTGATGCGGTTCTTCACCGTGCCCACGGCGCAGGCCGCGCGCACGTCGGTGAACTGGGCAATGGCCATCATCGGCGGCTTCTACGTGCTGACGCTGTTCCTCGGCATGGGCTCGGCGATGAAGGTCGGCCCGACGGCCATCGCCGCCATCGACGCCGGCGGCAACATGGCCAATCCGCTGCTGGCGCAATCCCTGGGCGGCGGCCCGGACTCGCTGGGCGGCAACCTCTTCATGGCCTTCGTCGCCGCGGTCGCGTTCGCCACCATCGTCGCGGTGGTCGCCGGACTGGTGCTGGCTGCGGCCAGCGCGATGGCGCACGACCTGTACGTCGGCGTGATCCGCAGCGAACACGTGACGCCGCAGGAGCAGGTCAAGGCAGCGCGCATCGCCACGATCTTCGTCGGCGCCATGGCCATCGTGATCGGCATCTCCGCCAAAGGCCAGAATGTGGCCCACCTGGTGGCCCTGGCCTTCGCCGTCGCCTCTTCGGCCAACTTCCCTTGCGTGCTGCTGACGCTGTTCTGGAGGCGCTGCAACACCGGCGGCATCGTGCTGGGCATGATCGTCGGCACGCTGGCCGCGATCGGCCTGGTGATGGTGTCACCGAACCTGACCTATCCGAAGGCGATCAAGGCGGCCGCGCAGAAGGTCGTCGACGCTGCGCCGGAGAAAATGGCGCCGATCACCGAGGCGCTCGCCTCGGGCGACGCGGCCAAGGTTGCGAAGGCGGAGAAGGACAAGGCCGCGCTCGACAAGGCGGTCGCGGCCGCCAAGGCGAACCTCGAGAAGTTCAAGGGTGACGACACCAGTATCGTCGGCCTCGAGAAGCCGCTGTTCGAACTGCGCAACCCGGGGCTGATCTCGATTCCGCTCGGCTTCCTGGCGGTGATCATCGGCTCGCTGCTGTATCGCGATCCGCGCGCCGACGAGATGTGGGACGAACTGTATGTGCGCCAGACCACGGGCATCCTCGCCGCCAAGGCACAGGCGCACTGAGCGACGACGGGCACACACGATGAAGGCCCCGCTCGCGGGGCCTTTTTTTCTGCACGCACAACCTGCGAAGATGTAGTCAGACCCGACCGCAGCGGGGCCGCCCATCCCCCGCCGGCACCGAATGAACGAACCCACGACCCCCCCGCTCGTCTACGAATCGGTGCGCGAGTTCCTGCGCCGACACCCGCCGTTCTCGACGATGGGCGAGGTGGCTTTCCGCTTCCTGATCCCGCGGCTGAAGCTGGCGTACTTTCCCAAGGACTCGATCATCGTCGATCGACAGGCCGGGCCGTTTCCGCAGTTCCACATCATCGAGAGCGGCACGGTCACCAGCCAGACGGCCGGCCTGGACACGCTGCCGGACCGAGTGCTGACGACCGGGGAATGCTTCCCGGTTGGGGCACTGTCGGCCGGCGGCCAGCCGACCCGCAGCTACCGCGCAGTCGACGATGTCTTTGCCTACCTGCTCGGCGTCGACGACTTCTTGCGACTGCGCGAGTTGTCGCCGGAGTTCGAACACTTCTGCACGCAGGCAGTCACCGTGCTGGCGCAGCAGTCGCTGGCCGAACTGCAGCGCCACTACAGCCAGGTCGCCGCCGACCAGCACTCGCTGACGCGGCCGCTGGCCGAATTCGTCGCCCGCGAGCCGGTGACCTGCGACGCGGCAACGACCCTGCGCGAGGCGCTCAAGCGCATGCGCGAGCACTCGGTGCGCTCGATCATCGTCGTCGACGAGGTGGCCGCGCCGACCGGCGTGTTCACCCTGAACGACCTGCGCGACCGGGTGGTGCTCAAGGAGGTCCCGCTCGACGTGCCGGTCGCCGAGGTGATGACGCGCAACCCGGTGACGCTGCCGGCGGACTCGACCGCCCTCGAGGCGATGCAGCAGATGGCCACCGGCGGCTTCCACCAGATGATCGTGACCGATCGCGGGCGGGTCCTGGGCACGGTGGCCGAGCACGACCTGTTCGCCCTGCAGCGCGTGTCGCTGCGCCAGATCCACCACGCGATCCGCTCGGCGCGGACCATCCAGTCGATGGCGCAGGTGGCCGGTGACATCCGCAACCTGGCCAACAACCTGCTCGCGCAGGGCGTGTCCGCCGAGGCGCTGACGCGTACCGTCTCGGCGCTGAACGACGCGCTGACGCGCGAGGTGCTCACGCGCATCGTCTCCGACTACGACCTGACCAACATCAGCTGGTGCTGGATGGCGCTCGGCAGCGAGGGGCGCGGCGAGCAGACGCTGTCGACCGACCAGGACAACGCGCTCATCTACCACGTCACGCCGGGCTTGTCGGCCGGCGAGGAACTGCGCCAGCGGCGCGAACTGCTCGCCTGCGCCCGCGAGGTCAACGAGGCCCTCGACAGCCTCGGCTTCCCGCTGTGCAAGGGCGGCATCATGGCCAGCAACGCCGACTGGTGCCTGTCGGAGGCGAGCTGGCGCGAGCGCTTCACGCAGTGGCTGAGCCAGCCGACGCCGGAGGCACTGCTGCGGGCGAACATCTTCTTCGACTTCCGGCCGCTGGCCGGCGACAGCGCGCTGACCGACCGGCTGTCCGAGTGGCTGCTGGCGCGCACGCAGGACAACAAGCTCTTCCTGCGGCTGATGGTGGCCAACGCGCTGCAGACCGAGCCGCCGCTCGGCCTGATCCGGGCGTTCGCGGTCGACGACGAGGGCCCGGGCGCCGGCACGCTCGATCTGAAGACGCGCGGCACGCGCATCTTCGTCGACGCGGCGCGCGTGTTCGCGCTGGCCAACGGCATCGCGCAGACTGGCACCGCGGAGCGCCTGCGCATCGCCGGCGAGATGCTGCGCGTCGATAGGCGCCACGTCGATGCGACGGTCGAGGCGTTCCACTACCTGCAGGTGCTGCGGCTGCGCAGCCAGGGACGGGGCGAGCAGCCGAGCACGCCGAACCGCATCGATCCGTACGCGCTGAACGAGATCGACCAGCGGATGCTCAAGGAGGCGCTGCGGCAGGGGCGCAAGCTGCAGCAGCGGCTGAAGGAAACCTTCGCGATGTCGCTGTAGCGGCGCGGCGGCGATGGGACTGCTCGCGCGTTGGTTCAGGACGGCGCCGCGCCTCGACCCGCAGGTCGAGGCGCGCCTGCAGCGGTTGACCGAGTTGGCGCCGCCGCCGACCCGCAACCTCCACCGCAAGTCCCGCTACGTGATCGTCGACGTCGAGACCACCGGGCTGGACATGCGGCGCGACCGGGTGCTGTCGATCGGCGCGGTGGCGGTGAGCGCTCGCCGCATCGACCTGGCGGGCTGCTTCGAGGCAGTGCTGCGCCAGCCGGAGTCGTCGAGCCGCGACAACATCCTCGTGCACCGGATCGGCGGCCAGCGGCAGATGGCCGGCGAGGAGCCGGCCGAGGCGCTGGTGCGCTTCCTCGAGTACGTCGGCCGCGCGCCGCTGGTGGCATTCCGCGCCGAGTTCGACCAGACGATGCTCGACCGCGCGCTGCAGGAGACGCTCGGCGTCACCACCCAGAGCGACTGGATCGACCTGGCCAAGGTGCTGCCGGCGCTGTACCCGGCCAACGACTGCCGCACGATGGACGACTGGCTGGCGATGATGCGGGTGCGCATGCTGGCGCGGCACGACGCGCTGGCCGACGCGCTGGCGACCGCTCAGATGCTGCAGGTGGCGCTCGCTGCCGCCGACCGCGTCGACATGACCTGCCCGGCACACCTGATCGAGATGCAGAAGGCGCAGCACTGGCTCGGCAAGCGCTGAGCCGGCGCGCGCTGCGGGCCGCCGCCCGGCGGCCCCGGGCGGCGGCGCCCTGCCGGAACGTAGAATCGGCCGGCCCCCACGAGAGCATCGAGATGCGGCACAGCAACGTCCTGGTCATCGGCGGCGCCGGCTTCGTCGGCCGCTACATCGTCAACGAACTGGTCGGGCGCGGCTGCCGCGTCCTCGTGCCTTCGCGACGCCGGGACAAGGCGAAGCATCTGATCATGCTGCCGACCTGCGACGTGGTCGAGGCCAGCGTGCACGACGACGCCGCCCTCGAAGCCCTGGTCGAGGGCCGGGACGCGGTGGTCAACCTGGTCGGCATCCTGCACGGCAGCGAGGCTCAGTTCGAGCAGGCGCATTGCGGGCTGACGCGCCGCGTGCTCGCCGCCTGCGCGCGCGCCAGGGTGCGACGCTACCTGCACATGAGCGCGCTCGGCGCCGACCCGAACGGGCCGTCGATGTACCGGCGCAGCAAGGGACGCGCCGAGCAGGCGGTGCGCGAGTCGAAGCTGGCGTGGACGATCTTCCGGCCGCCGGTGATCTTCGGCGCCGAGGACAGCTTTCTCAACATGTTTGCCAGGCTGGCGGCGATCGCCCCGGTGCTGCCGATCGGCGGAGCGGAAGTGAAGTTCCAGCCGGTGTGGGTCGAGGACGTCTCGCGCGCCTTCGTCAACAGCCTCGACAACGAGCTCACGATCGGCAGGAGCTACGAACTGTGCGGGCCCAAGGTCTACACGCTGCGCGAACTGGTGAAGTTCGCCGCCGAGGCGGCCGGGCACCGCCGGCCGGTGGTCGCGCTGCCCGACGGCATCGCGCGGCTGCAGGCGCGGCTGATGCAGTTCGCCCCCGGCGAGCCGCTGCTGTCGGTCGACAATCTCGACTCGATGAAGCGCGACAACGTCGCCAGCCGCCAGCCGTACGCACCGGCGCCGGAGCTCGGCATTACGGCGACGCCGATGGAGCCCGAGGCGTCGCTGTATCTCGCGGGCCTGCATCCGCGCACGCGCTTCGGCGGCTTCCGCGCCCGCGCCCGCCGCTGACCCGCCGCCCGGCATCCCGCGCCCGCAGGCGCACTGCCGGGCTCACCCCACCCGAGGAGCAAGCCATGGCACTGACGCTGGTGATCGGCAACAAGAACTACTCGTCATGGTCGCTGCGGCCGTGGCTGGCGATGAAGATGGCCGGGGTGGCCTTCGGCGAGCTCCGCATCCCGCTCGACCGGCCCGACACCAAGGCGACCATCCTGAGCCACTCGCCGAGCGGAAAGGTGCCGTGCCTGATCGACTCCGGCGATGCCGGCCGGCTTGCCGTCTGGGACTCGCTGGCGATCTGCGAGTACGTCAACGAGACCTTCGCCGGCGGCCGCCTGTGGCCCGCGGAGCGGGTGGCGCGGGCGCGCGCTCGCTCGGCCGCCGCCGAGATGCACTCGGGGTTCGGCGCCCTGCGCACACACATGTCGATGGACATCCGCGCCCGCAAGTTCGAGCGCGGTGCCGCGGCGATGGCGCGCGAGGACGTCGCCGCCGACGTGGCGCGAATCCGCGCGCTGTGGTTCGACGCGCTCGCCGAGTCCGGCGGGCCGTTCCTGTTCGGCGGATTCTCCATCGCCGACGCCTTCTTCGCGCCGGTGGTGATGCGCTTCGTCACCTACGGCGTCGAGCTGGCGCCGGGGCTGGCGGCCTACCGCGACCGCATCGTCGGCCTGGCGCCGATGCAGCAGTGGATCGACGAGGCGACGGCGGAGGTCGAGGACCTCGGCGACCACTGATCGGCCCTCGGCAATGAAGGTCTACGCCGTCGGCGGCTGCGTGCGCGACCGGCTGCTCGGCGCGCCGGTCGCCGACCGCGACTGGGTGGTGGTCGGCGCCACGCCGCAGGAGATGATCGCCGCCGGCTTCCGGCCGGTCGGCAGGGACTTTCCGGTCTTCCTTCACCCGCGCACCCACGAGGAGTACGCGCTGGCGCGCACCGAGCGCAAGACCGCGCCGGGCTACCACGGCTTCGTCTTCCACGCCGCACCGGACGTCACCTTGGAAGAAGACCTGGCGCGGCGCGACCTGACGATCAACGCGATGGCGCTCGACGAGGACGGGCGGCTCACCGACCCGTTCGGCGGCCGCGCCGACCTCGAGGCGAAGGTGCTGCGCCACGCCGGGCCGGCCTTCGCCGAGGACCCGGTGCGCATCCTGCGCGTGGCGCGCTTCGCCGCGCGCCTGCCCGGCTTCCGCATCGCCGAGGAAACGATGCGGCTGATGCGCTCGATGGCCGAGTC
>JBHJND010000459.1:0-1529 GCA_048497655.1 Caballeronia novacaledonica | reverse complement strand
ACTGCAGGAGGCCGGCCAGCACCGCATTCCGGCCCTGGACGCGGCGATCGACGAGATGCTGAACCGGCAGACCGAGAAGCTGGCGATCCAGCGCCGCTTCGTGGCCGACATGCGCGACATCTGGATGATGCAGCCGCGCTTCGAGCGGCGCAGTGGGCGGGCGCCGTTCGCGCTGCTATCCCACCTGCGGCTGCGCGCCGGCTTCGATTTCCTCGCCCTGCGCGGCGCCGCCGAGGAGGCGCCGGCGGAGCTGGTCGCCTGGTGGCACGAGTTCATGCATGCCGACGAGGCCGGCCGCGCCCGCCTGGTCTCGGCGGCGCCGGCGCCGGGCCAGGGCGAAGGCGCCCGCCATCGACGCCGCCGGCGGCCCAAATCCGCGGGCGGGCCCGCCGATGCGGCCGGCGGCGCCGCCGCCTCCTGAGCAACCGTGATGGCCGGACAACGCGCATACATCGGGCTGGGCGCCAACGAAGGCGACGTGATCGCGACCCTGAGCGCCGCGGTCGAGGCGCTGCGCTCGCTGCAGCAGTGCGAGTTCGTCGGCCTCTCACCGTTCTACCGCAGCGAGCCGATCGATGCCGAGGGCCCCGATTTCACCAATGCGGTGGCCGCGCTCGACACCACGATGGAGCCCTACGCGCTGCTGCTCGCCCTGCTCGACATCGAGCTACGGCTCGGCCGCAAGCGGCGCGGCGTCGACCCGGGGACCAAGGCGTCGCGCCGGGTCGACCTCGACCTGCTGCTGCACGGCTCGCTGCTGATGCGCAGCACGCCGCTGACGCTGCCGCACCCGCGCATGCACGAGCGCGCCTTCGTGCTGCGGCCGCTGCTCGACCTGGCGCCCGACATCGAGCTGCCGGGCTTCGGCCGGGCGGAGCGGCTGCTCGGCGCCGTGCTGCATCAGCGGCTCGAGCGCATCGACCACCAAGCCTGAGCGCTCGCCCATGAGCGCGCCGGGCCGCCCCAAGCGCGAATCCTTCGAGAGCAGCGAGAAGTTCGTCCGATGAGCGCGCCGGGCCGTCCCAAGCGCGAATCGTTCGAGCGCAGCGAGAAGTTCGTTCAATGAGCGGGGCGGCCGCGCGCTTGCGGCACATCGTCGTCGAGGGGCCGATCGGGGTCGGCAAGACCTCGCTGGCGCGCCGGCTCGGCGCCACCTTCGGCGCGCAGCTGCTGCTCGAGCAGCCGCAGGCCAACCCGTTCCTCGAGCGTTTCTACCGCGAACCGGCGCGCCATGCGCTGGCCACGCAGATGTTCTTCCTGTTTCAGCGCATCCATCAGCTGGCCGAACTGCGGCAGCTGGACCTGTTCCGCACCCACGTGGTCGGCGACTTCCTGCTCGACAAGGATCCGCTGTTCGCCCGCCTCACGCTGGCCGACGACGAGCTGCGGCTGTACGAGCAGCTCTACGCGCAGCTGGCGCCGAGCGCGCCGGCGCCGGACCTGGTCATCTACCTGCAGGCGCCGGCGCAGACGCTGGTCGAGCGCGTCGCCCGTCGCGGCCTGCCGGCGGAGGCGGGCATCAGCGCCGA